>CAYZKF010000052.1:0-9481 GCA_964479135.1 uncultured Acidimicrobiaceae bacterium | reverse complement strand
GCGGAGCATGGCGTGTTCCGGTCCAACCCCTGGGTAATCCAACCCGGGAGCCAGCGAGTGGGTGTCGACCACCTGACCGTCGCCGTCCTGGAGCAAAGGGGAAAAAGCTCCGTGGAGCACTCCGGGCGACCCGAGACTGAGGGTCGCCGAATGGACCTCGCCACTTCCACCGGCCTCGACCCCGAGAAGGGCGACGTCGGGATCCCCGACGAAGGGATGGAACATACCGATCGCATTGGATCCTCCACCGACACAGGCCACCACCACGTCGGGCAGACCGTCCGCCGCCTCTTCGATCTGGGACCTCGACTCGAGCCCGATCACCGCCTGGAACGAGCGCACCATCCATGGGTACGGGTGGGGCCCTACGGCCGATCCGAGCAGGTAGTAGGTCCCGTCGGGGTCGGAGACCCAGTCCCTCATCGCCTCGTTGATCGCAGCGCGGAGCGTCCGATCGGCGACATCGACCTCGATGACCTCGGCCCCGAGGAGTCGCATCCGCTCAACGTTGGGCCGCTGACGGACCACGTCGAGAGCTCCCATATAGACCCGGCAGGGGAGCCCGACCCGGGCTGCTGCAGCCGCGGTTGCCACGCCGTGCTGGCCTGCCCCGGTCTCGGCGACGATCCGATCGACCCCCATGCTCCGAGCGAGGAGCGCCTGGCCGATGGCATTGTTGATCTTGTGCGCACCGGTGTGACACAGGTCTTCGCGCTTGAGCCAGACCTCGGCTCCCCAAACCTCGCCCAACCGGGGACAACGGGTCAGGGGTGTGGGACGCCCCACGAAGTCCCGCAGCTGGTCGGAGAAGCCGGCCCGGAACACCGGGTCGGCGAACGACGCCAGGGCGGCGGCTTCGAGACGGTCGAGGGCAGGGACCAGGGTCTCGGGTACGTACCGTCCCCCATAGGCGCCGAAGCGGCCTCCCACCGGTGGTGGATCGCCGAGGAGACCAGGCAATGCCAAAGTGTTCATCCCGACACCACCCTCTCGGCGGCCCGGACCGCCTCGAGGAAGAGACGGATCTTCTCGGGGTCCTTGACGCCGGGGTAGGCCTCGACACCGCTGCTCACGTCGACACCGAAGGGGCGCACCGCCCGAACCGCCTCGCCCACGTTGTGAGGATCGAGGCCACCGGCGAGCACCAGACGGGAATGGCGGGCGAGACTTCGGGCTGCCTCCCAATCGGCGGTGACCCCCGAACCACTGACCGGCCCCTCGAACAGGACCAGCCGATCCCGGTCGTCCCCGCTTACCTGGAATGCTCCGCTATCCCTGACCACCGGGAGGAACCCGACTCGGGCAGGCAAGACGACCGAGGAGTCGACATCCGCCTGAACCATGTCCGGGGTGAACACCGAGAGGACCCGGTCCACTTCGTCCTGGGCGGGACGGAGGAAAACCGCCACCCGGATCACACTCTCGGGGATGGCGGCGGCAATACGTCTCGCCTCCTGGGGAGAGACCCTTCGGGCCGAGGGGGCGAAGACCAGACCGATGGCGTCAGCTCCCGCCTGGTGGGCGACGATCGCCGACTCCGGCTCGGTGATACCGCAGATCTTGACGAAGATGCTCATCCCGTCGGGCTCCCCGCCGCTACCCGGCCGGCCGCCACCAGACCCTCCACTCCGGCGCGGGCGTCGCCGGCCCCGACCAGGCCGGTGCCAACCAGGGCCATCCGGTAGCCGAGGGAGACCACCCGGGCGATGTCGTCTTCACCGAAGATCCCGCTCTCGGCAACCAAGGTCAAACCCTCGGGAACCAGCGAGGCAAGGCTCTCGAAGCGACTCCCGTCCACCGACAGGTCGGTGAGGTCGCGGCTGTTCACCCCGACCAGGACCTGGCGGTCGAACACTTCGGAGGCCACCGCCAGGTCGGGCTGGTCGAACACTTCGACCAGGGAGAACATCCCCAGCCCTTCCGCGGTGTCCACCATCTCTCGAAGGAGGCCGGGGTTGAGAATCCGGGCGATGAGAAGGACACCGGAGGCCCCGTGATCCCGGGCTTCTACCACCTGGGCCGGGTCGACCAGGAAGTCCTTGCGCATCACCGGCACCTCGACTGCGGCTGCCACCGCGGCGAGGTGGCCAAGGGTTCCGTCGAACTCGGTCGGCTCGGTAAGCACCGAGACCACCGCTGCGCCACCTTTGGCAAATGCCCGGGCCAACCCGACCACCGTGGAGACGTCGTCCCCGGGGGGAGTCAGCCTCCCCGATGCCGGGCCTCTCAGCTTGGCCTCGGCGATCAGGTCGAAGCCCCCGCCGTCGAGCCGCAAAGGAGCCACCGGTGTCATGGGACCGTCTTCGGCTCTGACCACCGGCCGCTCCCGGCTGGCTTTCGCCATCGCGGTGAGGAAGTCAGCCATCTGGGGACCTCCCCCCCGAAAACCCCGAGACCGTCTCGAGGACCTGGCCGACCCGGCCGTCGCCGATGGCAGCCGCCGCCTCGGCCAGAGCCTCCCGGGCACCGGCGGCGACTCCGGTCACCCTCAACGCCAGCGCGGCGCCGAGGATCAGCGCGTCGCGATGGGGACCGGGCTCACCGTCGACCACCCGGCGGAGAGCGGCGGCGTTGTCTGAGGCGTCACCACCGGCCAGATCCTCCGGGTCGCAACGGGCCACCCCCATGTCGGCAGGGTCTTCGACGCTCTCCGCGGTTCTCCCCGGGGTCACCTCGATCAGGTGATAGGGCCCGACCGGGGTCGGCTCGTCCCATCCCGGGCTGCCATGGACCACGAAAGCCCGCTCCACATCCATTCCAGAGAGGGCATCGGCGAGACGGCGAGCGCTTTCCAGACTGTTGGCCCCGATCACCGAGAACCCGGGGGCCGCCGGATTGGCCAGCGGGCCCACCAGGTTGAAGATGGTCCCCACCCCGAGGGCCTTTCGCACCGGGGCCACCGACTTCATCGCCGGGTGATAGTGCGGGGCGAACAGGAAGGTGAAACCGCTGGCCTCGAACAACGCTGCCGCCTGGTCACCGTCGAGAGGTATCTCGAGACCGAGAGCAGCGAGGACGTCGGCGCTGCCGCACCGACTCGACACCGACCGGTTGCCATGTTTGACCACCTGTTGGCCACAGCCGGCGGCGACCAGGGCTGCTCCGGTCGAGAGGTTGAGGCTCCCCGAGCGGTCGCCACCGGTGCCGACCACGTCCACCGCCGCCGACACGTCACCCAACGGCGGTCGAATCGCCCGCCGGCGGAGGGCGCCGGCAAAAGCCCTCAACTCGGTGGCGGTCTCACCTTTGGCCTTGAGGGCGACCAGGACGGCCCCGGCCATAACCGGGTCGGTCTCGGGGCCGGTGAGGCTCTCGAAGACATCGGCGGCGGTCGCTTCGTCGAGGTCGCCACCGGCGAGCAGGGTTTCCAGCACGGCCCGCATCAGGTCACCTCCCCAACAGCCACCGCCCCCGATCGAGCTCCCAGGCCGAGGAAGTTGTCGAGGAGCCGGTTCCCGTCGGGGGTCAGGACCGATTCGGGGTGGAATTGAACCCCTTCTATGGGAAGGTGGCGATGGCGTATCCCCATTACCTCACCGTCGATGGTGTGGGCACTGACCTCCAAGGCGTCGGGCAGATGGTCCACCGCAAGCGAGTGGTACCGGCCCGCGGTGAAAGGGTCGGGGAGGCCATCGAAGACGGTGTGTGAGTCGTGGAACACCTCGGAGGACTTTCCATGCATCAGGGTCCTCGCCGACCCAACCACCCCACCGAAGACCGCGGCGATCGCCTGGTGGCCGAGACAGACCCCCAGGATCGGCACCTGATCGGCGGCAGCGGCGATGATCTCCATCGAGGCCCCGGCGCTCTCTGGCCGGCCCGGGCCCGGGGAGACCACCAGATGGGTAGGGTCGAGGGTATCCAGCTCGTCGGTGGTGACCTCGTCGTTGTACCGGACGGTGACCGCCGCTCCCAGGGTGAGGAACGCCTGGACCAGGTTGTAGGTGAACGAGTCGTAATTGTCGACCACCAGAACGTGTGCTGTCACAATCCCTCCTCGGCCAGGGCCAGCGCCGCGGCCATGGCCGCTCCTTTGGACAACACCTCGTCGTGTTCTCGCTCGGGGTTGGAATCGGCGACAATCCCGGCGCCGGCCTGATAGGTGTAGGTGTCGCCTTCCATGACAATGGTGCGGATGGTGATGGCGTGATCCATCGACCCTTCTTTACCGAAATACCCGACGGTCCCCGAGTAGAGACCGCGGGCAGTTGGCTCCAATTCGTCGATGAGCTCGATGGCAGCCAGTTTGGGGGCACCAACCACAGTCCCGGCGGGGAATGTGGCGGCGAAGAGGTCGAAGGCATCCAACTCGGGGCGGAGACGGCCGTTGACCCCGCTGACCATGTGCATGACATGGCTGTAGCGCTCGATGCCCCGATATGGCTCGACCCGGACCGTGCCGGCCACCGCCGCCCTCCCCAAGTCGTTGCGGGCCAGGTCGACCAGCATGACGTGCTCCGCGGCCTCTTTGGGGTCGGCGAGAAGCTCCTCCTCCATCCGGGTGTCCTCGTCGAGGTCGGCGCCTCGGGGTCTGGTCCCGGCGATCGGCCACAACTGGGCCTGGTCACCGTTCAGCCGGACCAGGGCCTCGGGCGACGCCCCGACGACCTGCCGATCACCCAGGTCGAGGAAATACATGTAGGGCGAGGGGTTGAGGAGACGGAGCGCCCGATAGACCTGGAAGGGCTCGAGGTCACAGGACCCCGAGAACCCGATGGAGAGGACCAACTGGTATACGTCCCCGGCGGTGATGTGGCTGCGGACCGTCTCTACCTTGTCGACAAACTCGGCCTTGCCGATGGTCGCCTCGGGCCGCCCGTGCCCTCCGGCGGGCGCCGACCCGGGGAGGGGCCCGGCCAGCATGGAGACCACCTCGGAGCGGAGGGCCTGGCGCTCGGTCTCGTCGTGGTGGAGAAGGGCGATCCGCCTCGTCAGATGGTCGAAGACCAGTAACGACCCGGTGGAGATGTAAGAAGCGACTGGCCCGTTGACCTGATGACCCTTGGGGAGGCGGTGGAAGGAGCGGACCAGGTCGAATCCGGCAACGCCGACCAGCCCGCCGGAGAAGCGGTCCGGTCCGAGTTGGGGGTACATAGGAGTCACCGCGTCGACACTGGCGCGCAGACTCCCCAGTACGTCTTCGGCCGATCCGCCGTCCAGGTCGAGACGGAAGGTCTCCCCAAACCCGATGAAGGAGTACCGGCCGAGGTGGCCGCCGTCCACCGACTCCAGCAGGTACCTGGGGCGGAGCGGGGCCAGCCGCAGGTACGCCGATACCGGGGTGTGAAGGTCGGCTGTTATGTCGAAAGGTGGGTGCATCGCTCCCGATCGGTTCGGGGACCGGGAGGTGCTCCCTTCAACGAAGAAACCCACCTCACGATCCGAGGTGGGTTTGGTTCAGACGAGACTGCTTGGCACCACCTCTATGAGGTGGGCCACCAGCTGCTTGCTCGGCGCAGGCTCTCGTTCATCCCGGGAAATCTAGGCGAAAGCCAACCTCGCCGTCAAGACCAGGGCGAGCGGGCGGTGTCAGAGTTTGGACCGCGCCGGGCAGAATCCCCACGTCCGGGACGCCCCATGACCACCGGTCGAACGGGCGTCCCGGAGGGCGTCGTCGGAGTCTCGCTCTTGCATTCTCGGGCGGACTCTTGCTAGCTTCCCTTCTCACATGAACCAGTCGTTCGCCCACGCCATCCACCATCACCACCCTTCACGGGTCGGCTGATAGTGGCCAGCTGAGCGCAGCACACTCCACCAGCCGACCCCAGAGGTCGGCTTTTCCATTGTTGGGGCCGGCCCAGGGTCAGGAAGGCACCGCAATGACCTCACTGACCAACAACACAGACCTCCTCCATCTCGCCGTCCCCAAGGGACGGATCGAGGCCGGCGTCATCGACCTGCTCGCCGCCGCCGGAATCAGGCTTCGGTCGGGTCCCCGGGGTTACCGCCCGATCAGCTCGGTGCCCGGCTTCGAGGTCAAGGTCCTCAAACCGCAGAACATCGTGGAGATGTTGGCTGTGGGGTCACGGGACGTCGGCTTCGCCGGGGCCGACTGGGTGGCCGAGAAGTCGGCTGACCTGGTCGAGCTCCTCGACACCGGACTCGACCCGGTGAGGGTGGTCGCCGCTGCCCCGGAGATACTCCTCGCCGATGGCGACCTGCCCGACCGCCCACTGGTGGTGGCCTCGGAGCTGGAGCGTCTCGCCACCCAATGGGTCACCGACCGTGGCCTGGAGGCCACCGTGGTCCGGACCTACGGCGCCACCGAAGTGTTCCCCCCCGAAGACGCCGACATCATCGTCGACATCATGGACACCGGGGAGACCCTCGCCGCCAATGGTCTCGTGGTGATCGACGATCTGATGACATCGTCGACCCGGCTCTACGCCAGCCGCAAGGCAGTCGACACCCCGACCAAGAAGGCAGCGATCGACGGGCTGGCTCTCAGCCTCCGCTCGGTTCTCGAGGCCCGGGGTAGGGCCATGGTCGAGTTGAACGTGACCGCAGCCGACCTGGAAGCGGTTATCGAGATCCTGCCCTGTATGCGTGAACCGACCATCGCCACCCTCCACGGCGGCACCGGGCTGGCGGTCAAGGCGGCGGTTCCCCGGGTCGAGCTGCCCGGGCTGATCCCCCGGCTCAAGGATCGCGGAGCCACCGACATCGCCGTCTCCAGACTGGAGCAGATAGTCCCATGAGCGGCCACGATGTCTACCAACCCCCGGCGTTCTCCACACCGATCGATCTCGACCTGTCCCGCAACGAGGGCCGGACCAGCCCGTCCGCCAAGGCCGCTCTGACAACCGGGTTCGAGGACCGGATCGCCCGCTACCCCGACACCTCGATATTGCGCCAGGCTCTCGCCGACCGGTTCGGGGTGGGGACCGAGCGCATACTGGTCACCGCCGGTGGCGACGACGCCTTGTTCCGCTGTTTCCTCTCCCGGGCGGGTCGGCGGGTGGTCGCCACCAACCCCAGCTTCGAGATGATCCGTCGCTACACCGGTCAGACCGGCAGCGACCTCGATGAAGTGGAGTGGTGGGACGGCGACTTCCCCACTGCCCAGATGGTGTCTACCGCCCGCGGAGAAGGAGACTTGGCGGTGATCGTCTCCCCCAACAATCCCACCGGGTCGGTGGCCACCGCCGACGATCTGGAAAAGGTGGCCTTCGCCTTCGACCTCGTCGTCCTCGACGCCGCCTACGCCGAGTTCGCCGACGAGGACCTGACCGAGAGTGCGCTTCGGTTGGACAACGTGGTGATGGTCCGAACCCTGTCCAAGGCGTTCGGGCTGGCCGGTCTCAGAGTGGGGTGCCTGGTGGGGAGCGCGGCAAACATCGAGCGGATCGCGGCATTCGGCAACCCCTACCCGATGTCGGCGCCCTCCGCCGAGATCGCGATCAGAGCCTTGGCCGACCAGGCGTCTATGCACGACTTCGTCGACCGGATCAGACGGGAGAGGAAAGAGTTGACCGACTTCCTTGCCGTGGCCAGAGCCACCCCCCTGCCCTCGCAAGGCAACTTCGTCCTGGCCGGTTTCCCCGACGCACCCCGGTTGGTGGCGATGGCGGCCTCACTAGGGGTTGGCCTCAGGATGTTCCCCTCCCGACCTGACCTCGACGGCATGGTCCGCATCACCCTCCCCGGCGACGACGGCGACTTCCAGCGTCTGACATCCACCCTGGCCAAGGCGCTCGACCCTGAGGCGATCATCTTCGATCTCGACGGGGTCCTCGCCGACGTCTCCCGGTCGTACCGGGCGGCGATCATCGAGACCGCAGCCGCCTTCGGGGTCGAGGTGACATCGGAGATGATCGGTGAGGCCAAGGCTGCGGGTTCTGCCAACGACGACTGGGACCTCACCCGCCGTCTCTGCCGGACCGCCGGTGCTGACGTCCCCCTGCAGATGATCAAAGACCACTTCGAGAAGGTCTATCAGGGGAACGGTTCGACACCGGGGCTGAAACAGGAGGAGACTCCCCTCCTCGACCGTGACACCCTGACCGCTCTGGCCGGGCGACTCCCCCTGGGTATCGTCACCGGACGACCGGGAACCGATGCCGTCGAGTTCCTCGAACGCTTCGACCTCGGGGAATTCTTCTCGGCAGTGGTTACCAGGGAGGATGCCCCGATGAAACCCGACCCTGGACCGGTCCGGCTGGCGCTGGCACGTCTCGGAGTCGACCGGGCCTGGATGCTGGGTGACACCAGCGACGACCTGGTGGCCGCCAGGGCGGCGGGGGTGGTCCCCATCGGGGTGGTGGCACCGGGTGACGACCCGACCAGGGCCAAGAAGGCCCTGTCCCACGCGGCAATGGTTCTGGAAACCACTGCCCAGATCATGGAGGTGCTCGATGGCCAGGACATCTGAGACGACTCGCACCACTGGTGAGACTCGAGTCGAGCTCCGGCTCGACCTGGACGGTTCCGGAGCCGCTGAGGTCTCAACCGGGATCGGCTTCCTCGACCACATGCTCACCGCACTGGCGAGACACTCCCGCTTCGACCTGCGCCTGACCGCCACCGGCGACCTCGAGGTCGACGATCACCACACCGCCGAGGACTGCGCCATCGTCCTGGGGCGCTCCCTCGACCAGGCCCTCGGTGATCGGATCGGGATCCGACGGTTCGGATATGCCTACGCCCCGCTCGACGAGTCGTTGTGCCGTGCGGTCGTCGACCTCTCCGGGCGTCCCTGGCCGGAGATCGGCATCGGCTTCGCCCGGGAGAAGATCGGCGACCTGGCCACCGAAAACATCAACCACTTCCTCCGCAGTCTCGCCATCGAGGCTCGGATGGCGCTCCACGTCGACCTGATCCGTGGGGACAACGACCACCACAAGGCCGAATCCGCCTTCAAGGCAGTGGCCCAAGCTCTCCGCCAGGCGGTGTCTGCCGACGGTGGAGACGTGCCCAGCACCAAGGGGACCCTGGGGTGAGCTCGCCTCTTGCCCTGGTACCCACAGGGACGGCCAACACCGCCTCGGTGATCGCCGCCTTCCGACGCCTCGGCATCGATCCCGAATTGACCGCCGACCCCGAAGCCATCGAGCGAGCCGACCGTGTCGTCCTCCCCGGCGTGGGCAGCTTTGGTGCCGCCGGGGCAGCGTTGGCGGACGGAGGGCGGGCTTCCACCCTGACTCGACGGATCGACGAAGGGCGCCCCACCCTGGCGGTGTGTGTCGGGATGCAACTCCTCGCCGCCACTAGCGAGGAGAGCCCGGGGGCGAGGGGCCTTGGGGTCGTCGACACCAGGGTCACCCGGTTCGGCGGCCAGGTCAGGGTCCCCCAACTGGGGTGGAACCGGGTCGAGCCTCACCCTTCAGCCCGTTATCTCCGTCCGGGATGGGCTTACTTCGCCAACTCTTTCCGGCTGGAAACGGTCCCCGATGGATGGGTGCCGGCCACCACCGACCACGGAGGCCGCTTCGTCTCGGCGATGGAGCGGGGAGAGGTCCTCGCCTGCCAGTTCCACCCCGAG
>CAYZKF010000051.1:0-9693 GCA_964479135.1 uncultured Acidimicrobiaceae bacterium | reverse complement strand
TTCGGTGGCCATGCTCGATGTCAACGAGGCCAAAGGGGCCGAGGCCGTGGAGTTGTTGGGGGAGCGAGCCCGGTTCCTGGTCTGCGACGTCACCGACTCGATGGCGGTGGAGACCGCAGTGGCCGGGGTCAAGGAGGCCTTCGGAAGGATCGACGTGCTGGTGAACGCGGCCGGGATAGCACCCGCCCAGCGGGTGGTCTCTCGTGACGGCACCCTCTTCGACCTCGAGCTCTTCAAGCTGACCGTGGGAATCAATCTGGTCGGGATGTTCGACGTCATCCGCAACACCGCCGCGGTGATGTCCGAGAACACTCCGGGACCCGACGGTGAGCGGGGGGTCATCGTCAACGTCGCCTCGATAGCGGCATTCGAGGGTCAGATCGGCCAGGCGGCATATTCGGCTTCTAAGGGAGGGGTGGCGGCGATGACTCTTCCCATCGCTCGTGACCTGGGGAGCCTGGGGATAAGGGTGGTCACCATCGCACCGGGGATCATGGACACCCCGCTGCTCGACTCGGCGCCACCGGAGCTCCGCGAGTCTCTGGCCAAGCTCCAGGTCTTTCCCCATCGGCTCGGCACCCCGGAGGACTTCGCCCATCTGGTCCAGGCGATAGTGGAGAACCCGATGATCAACGGCGAGGTGATCCGACTCGACGCCGGGGTCCGTATGCCACCTCGATAAGGGTTGGGTTTGGTGTCCCCCGTTCACGGGGGGACCGACGGCCGCTAGGCCGTCGAGGGGGGGACCCGCGATCGCGTCGGGGCCTGTTTCCCCCTCGCCCTCACAGCGATCGGGCGGTCCCCCGGCTTCGTTTGGTGTCCCCATCGGCGTCAGGTGATCTGGTCGATTGCTTCGAGGCTCTCGGGGTTCTCCATGGTGGTCAGATCGCCGGGGTCCTCGCCAAGGGCGACCGCCTTGACCACTCGGCGCATGATCTTCTGCGAACGGGTCCGGGGAAGATCGGCGACCCACTGCACGCGGGCCGGGCGGAATGCCTTTCCCAATGCGGCGACCACCTCGTCGATCACCCTGGTGGTCAATTCGTCGGTACCTTCGACTTCGGGGGCCGGCACCAGGTAGAGGGCCACCGACTCCCCCTTCACCGGGTCGGGCAACCCGATCGCCGCGGCCATCACCACTTGGTCGAGGGCCACGGCAACCGACTCGATCTCGGTGGGACCGATCCGCTTGCCGGCGATGTTGAGAGTGTCGTCGGAGCGACCATGCAGATACCAGAATCCGTCGTCGTCGATCGATGCCCAATCCCCGTGGACCCATGTGTCCTCGAACCGGGACCAGTAGGCGTCGATATAGCGGTCGGGCTCCCCCCAGAAACCTCGGGTCATCCCCGGCCAGGATCCCCTGATCACCAGTTCCCCGACCCGGCCCCTGACCGGTGCTCCCTGCTCGTCGTAGACGTCGGCGTCGACTCCTAGGGCCGGGCCACCCAAAGAAGTTGGCTTGATCCCCTGGAGGAGGTTTACCGAGAGGATGCAGGCGCCGATCTCGGTCCCCCCGGAGAGGTTGACGATGGGTATCCGCTCCCGGCCGACGTCGCGGAACAGCCACCACCAAGGTTCCGGGTTCCAAGGCTCGCCGGTCGACCCGAACGCCCGGAGACGGGTCAGGTCGTGGCGGTGCGCCAGCTCGGCGCCGTGGGGCTGAAGTGATCTGATCAAGGTCGGAGAGATACCGAGAAGGGTGAGCCCGAGCTCAGAGCTCACCTGCCACAGCCGGTCGGGGCCCGGGAAGTCAGGGGCGCCGTCGAAGGTCCCGATTGCGGCCCCATTGGCCAGACCGGCGACAACCATCCACGGCCCCATGATCCATCCCATGTCGGTCGACCACATCAGGACGTCGTCCGGTTTGACGTCGAGTTGGAAGGCGCCCTCGGCAGCGAGCTTGACGGTGAGGCCGGCCTGGACATGGACCGCGCCTTTGGGCCGTCCGGTCGTCCCCGAGGTGTAGGCGATCATCACCGGGTCCTCAGCCCAGGTTTTCTCGGCTGGGGCGGCCTCGGCGGTGGGGACCAGGTCGTGCCACCAGTGGTCTCTTCCCTCGGCCATCGGGGTCGGGTGGCCCTCCAGGTAGTCGACGACGAGAAGACCAGCGTCGCTGCCTGCCCTGCTGCGTGCCAGGTCCGCGGTTTCTTTCATCGGAACCACCTTTCCCCTCCTCTGGAAGGCGTTGGCACAGATCACCAACCGGGGGGAGGGGTTGCCGAGACGAGTCGCCACTGCTTCGGCGGCATATCCGGAGAAGACCGGGATGAAGATGGCCCCGACACGGGCCACCGCCAGCATCGAGACCACCGCCTCGAGTGACATCGGCAGATAGACGGCGACGGCATCCCCTCGCCTCACGCCCAGGGAACCGAGAGCCCCGGCGAGGCGGGACACCTGGTCGAGGAGCTGCCCAAAGGTGGTCTCGGTGGTTTCGCCCGACTCGCGTTGGGCCCTGACCGCTATCCGGTTTGGGGTGGCGGCCGCCCAACGGTCGACACAGGCTTGCGACATGTTGAACCGCCCGTCGACAAACCAGGTGGCCCAGGGGTGGCCACGGGAGGTGTCCTGGATGATCGTCGGCTCCCGGTCGAAGGGAAGCCCGAGGAAGCGAACCACCTCCCACCAGAACCATTCCGGGTCGGTGGTCGATCGTGCGACCAGCTCGGCATAGTCGGCGAGACCGTGGGTCTCGATGAATCGGGCGGTGTTGGAGGCGGCAGCCCGTTCCGGCTCTGGCCTCCATACGACTTCGAAGGTGTCCATGCGACCAGGCGAGGGTATCGAAGATGCCAGCCGGGGAAGGGCGGCTTTCCTACCCTGGCGCCGGGATGACCTCGAACAGAGAACGGGACGACGCCAAGACCTTCAGGAACCGGACCCTGGTGGTGGCTGGCGTCCTCCTCGGTGTAGCCGTGGCGATTTGGCTGGCCTACCGGCTGGCCAATCTCCTCTTCATGATCTTCGTGTCGGTGTTCGTAGCCGTTGCCTTCGAGCCCCCGGTGCACTTTCTGGAGAAGCGGGGGTGGAAGCGGGGCTTGGCAACCGGGGTGGTCCTCCTTGTCGCCCTTCTGGTCTTCATCGGGTTCACCGCAGCGCTCGCCCCTCTATTCATTGCCCAGATCGGCCAATTGGTGGAGGCCATCCCCGACTACCTGGAAGCGTTGTTGGCTTTCCTCTCCAACAACCTGGGGATCGACCTCGACTTCGATCCCCAGTCGATCGGGGAGGAGATGATCGAGAACCTCCAGAACTTCGGGGGCATCCTGGCCGGCGGTCTCATCAGTGTCGGCGCCTCGGTCGCCGGGTTCGTCTTCTTCGCCGCGACCGCGGCGCTGTTCTCCTTCTTCATGATCGCCGAGCTTCCCAAGCTGCAGAGGACGGTTCTCTCCTTCATGCCCGAGACGCAGCAACGGCGAGCCCTTCGGATCTGGGACGTCGCCGTGGAGAAGATGGGGGGCTACATCTATTCCCGGCTGGTCCTAGCGGTTATCAGTGGGGCGGTGGCTGCGGCGGCCCTCGGGCTGTTGGGAGTCCCCTTCGCGGTCCCCCTCGGCATCTGGGTGGGCGTGCTCAGCCAATTCGTCCCCGTGGTCGGAACCTATCTGGCGATGGTGTTCCCCGCAGTGGTGGCGTTGACTTTCAACGACACCGGCACCCTGATCTGGGTGCTGGTGATCTTCATCGCCTACCAACAGGTTGAGAATTACCTGTTCGCCCCGTACATAACCAAGAGAACCATGGAGATCCACCCCGCGGTCTCGGTTGGGGCGATCATCGCCGGGGCATCACTGCTCGGCGGGGTGGGCGTTCTCCTCGCCCTCCCCATGACCGGGATCATTCAGGCCATCATCTCGGAGTCCCGTCGTAGCTACGACGTCATCCTCGACCGGTCTGAGACCGAGCCCGAGGGTGACGACCCGCCCGACCCGATCTGATGCCTTCGATGGGCGACAGAAAAACAATCGTGGCGACGCTGGTCGCGGTAGCCCTACTGCTGGGAGCTTGCCGCTCACAGGACGTCACCGGCACCACCGCCCTCACCTCGGGTGCGCCATCGGGGACAACCACCGTCACCGAGCCGTTGCCCGACCCGGTGTTTCGCATCGGTCTGATCGCCCCGGTTACCACCGACAACTGGTGGGCAGCCCTCGACACCGAGAACTCGACCCAGAACCTCGCCTTCCTCACCAATATGAACACCTCGCTGTACACGCTGTCCCTACCCGGATTTGTCCACATTCCTGCGATGGCCGCTACCGATACGCCGGCTAGGGCGACTCGAGAGGGGAGCACCTGGGTCGTCACCCAACGGATCCACACCGACCGGCAGTGGTCTGATGGCGCGCCGATCACCGCCGATGACCTCGTCTTCTACTTCGACACGGTCAGGGAACTGGGTCTTGGCGGCGCCCATGCTGCCTACTTTCCTCCGGAGGTTGTCTCGGTGAGCGCTCCCGACGAGGTGACGGTGAGGCTGGTGTTCACCACCCAGCCCGGACTGGGGTCCTGGCCCAGCGGCGTCGGCTTTGCCCCTTTCATCCCGGCCCACTTCTGGGAGGAGCACGTCGATGCCGCCTATCGCTCCGCCGATCAAGCGGTGGACCGGCTCAGTGACGACCAGGCGATGAGAGCGATCGTCGCATCGGCCGCTGCGGCCGGGTCGGAGATGGATCCCGACGAGGTCACCGCCGTGGAGGTCGCCGCATATAGGTCGCAATTGTGGCTGGAGACAGCACGGGCCGTTCTATATTCGATCGCCGATTCCCGTCCGCCGTCGGCCGGGGCGCTCGTCCTCGATAGTTGGGAGCCGGGTGACCGGGTAGTGACTCGGGCCAACCTCAGGTATCAACACCGTGGAACCACCCAGACCCTGTATTCCGACGGTGCAGTGGGGATCACCCCACCGGATGGAGGGGAGGAGAGGTTCTACGGCGGTGTCGGGACCGGCGAGGTGATCTCCTCCTACATTGAGGGCCCTTTCGTCTCCGAGGTCGTCTGGGTGGAGAGCCCCGACCGGGAGACCGCCTATCGACGGCTTGCTGCCGGTGAGGTCGACTACGTGCTCGACCCCGCCGGTCTGGCCGGGGGCCTGGATCATCGACTGCGTGAGGAGGTGGCACTCGATCCGGACCTCAGGCTGTCCTCCAGTCAGGCTGCTGGTTTCCGTTATCTGGCCTTCAACCTTCGCAAGCCCCCGATGTCTGATCCGGTGTTCCGTCGGGCGGTGGCTACGGTCATCGACAAAGAGATGGTGGCCGACCTCGTGCTGGGCGGTGCCGCCATCCCCGGCTACACCATCGTCTCCCCCGATCTCCATCGTCATCATGACTCGGCCGTCCCTCGGCCTGGCTGGTTCTCGGGCGACCCGCTGGATGAGGGCTCCCGTTTCGACACTGCCATCGAGCTTCTCGACGAGGCCGGCTACTCATGGGCGGTGAGGCCGGTTGTGCTACGTGACGACGAAGGCGGGTTTGTCGATGTCACCGGGGGTAGGGGCATGACCATGCCCAACGGCGTTGCGGTTCCCCCTTTGGTGATCCTGGCCCCGGGCCCCGGCCACGACCCGCTCCGCTCCACTTACGCCATCTGGATCGAACGATGGCTGAGGGATCTGGGGGTCCCGGCCAGCACTGAGATGCTGGGCTTCGATGCGCTCCAGGGTGCGGTGTTGCCCCCTCAGACCAGGGATTCCGCCCTCCTTTGGGACATGGTCGTCCTCGGCTGGCAGGGGAGCGACCCGTCTCTCCCCGGCAGCCTCCTCGCCGCACTGTTCCACTCCGGTGAGGACACACTCACCGCCGGGGGCCTCAATATCGGCGGTTACAGCAGTCTCAGCTTCGATGCCCTGGCCGACGCCTTCACTACGGCCACCAATCTGAACGCGGCGGCGTCGCTGACCCGGGAGATGGAGCGGATCATTGCCGAAGACCTCCCCTATGTGGTGCTCTTCCGGGCAGCGATCACCGAGGCCTACCGCTCCACAGTGAGTTTCCCGGTGGGGTCGCTGATGGGCGGACACCAGGGATATCCCAACGGCTGGCCCCATGCGGTGATGGTCGTGGAGGACTCGGGATGAGACGTGTCCTCGGGCTGGGCCTAGCTCTTGCCACGCTGGTGTCCGGCTGCACCGGGAGTGGAGACCCACCGCCCACCACGGCCACGTTCTCACCTTCCACCACCAGGCAGCCTGCGACCACCACCACGGTCAGGGACCGATGCCCCGACGTTTTCTGCGTGGTTTATTACCTGCGACCGGAGGCGACGTGGTCGGACGGTTCACCGGTGGTGGCCGCTGACTTCGTCCACACCCTCTCGCTGGCGCTGGACCCGCTCCGGGCCGATCCGGACAACCCGGGATATCGGATGATCAGCGGACACGAGGTGATCGACCCAAAGACCATTCTCTTCTCCTTCCCGGAGCCATTCGTGGCCTGGCGCACCCTGTTTGACGTGGTCCTACCCGCCCATGGCGATCCCGATGTCCCCGGGCCGACCTCTGGCCCATTTGTCCTCGAGGACTGGGTCGAGGGTGATCGCATTGTCCTGCGCCGTAATCCGGAATTTGTCGGCTTCGACGGCCCCGAGGGGGACATCGAAGAGCTGTGGTTCGTCTACCCCGACGGGGTCAGGGGGATGATCGGACAAATGAGACGGGGCGAGGTCGACGTGATCAACCCACGGCCGTTGGATTGGCTGGTGTCCGAGTTGGGGGACCTCGAGGAAACGAGGGTGCAGCTCGGTCCCGGGCCGTTTTGGGAGCAGATCGCCCTCAACTTCGACGACCCGTTGCTCTCCCAGGAGTGGGTCAGGGAAGTGATCGCCATGGCGATCGATCGCGAGACCGTTCTCGATGCCACCGTACGCACCGTCGACTCCGATGCCGGCTCTCTGGGGAGCACCATCTTCATGCAGGGATCTGCCCGCTACCAACACCACTTCGCCTTCGACTACGACCCGTCGCAGGCCGAACAGATCCTGGCGGCCCGGTCCTGTGAACGGGGATCTGACGGGGTCCAGGTCTGTCAGGGCCGTCGCATGTCGTTCCTGTGGGCGACCACCGCTGGCGACTCGTGGAGAGAAGGCCAACTGGCCTTGGCGGTGGAGTCGCTGGGCGAGATCGGCATCGAGATCGTCCCTCGGCTTCTCGTCCCCTCGGAGTTGTTCGCCCGCCGATTCTTCTTCGGCGACTCCGGGGTGTGGCAAATGCTCAGCTTCTCCTGGAAGGCCTCCGCCGATCCCTTCCTCGGGGAGTCGATCTACCGATGCGAAGGGGATGGGCCCCACGGGATGGGGGAGCTCAACGTCAACCGGTTCTGCGACGGCGAGGTCGAGACGATCCTCGATCGGACCCAATCGGTCCTCGACCCCAACGAGAGAGCCCGGGCCTACAACGAGGTGGATGCCCTTTACCTGCGACATGCCTCGGTGATCCCCCTCTATCAGAAGCCGGTCATGTTGGCCTGGTCGTCGGCTCTGCGCGGGCCGCAGCTCAACCCGGCTGCAACCGACATGTGGAACGTCGGTTCATGGTCGGGCAAAGAAGTGGTGACCGTAGCCCTCGGCTCCGAGCCGTCGACGGTGATGTCCCTGGGGCCGCTGGACGACAGCGGCGCCATGATCCGCGATGCCCTCTATCTGGGCGCATTCGGGGTCGACCCCGAATGGGAGTTCGTACCCGAGCTGGCCCTGGGAGCCGAGGCATTCATGCGAGGCGAGTGATGTCGGGACCGCTCAAGGGGCTCCAGGTGGTGGAGTTGGCCGGGCTCGGCCCCGGTCCGTTCTGCGGGATGGTCCTCGCCGACCTCGGAGCCGACGTGATCCGGGTCGACCGGGTCGACCGGGCCACCGGGTCTCACGACACCGCGAGCCGACACGATCTGCTCAACAGGGGCAAGAGGTCGATTGCGGTCGATCTCAAGCGCGAGGCCGGTGTGGAGATCGTCCTCGCCATGATCGAGCGCTGTCACGCCGTTATCGAGGGATTCCGCCCGGGTGTAGCCGAGGGGTTGGGCCTGGGCCCGGAGACATGTCTGACCCGCAACCCGGCTCTGGTCTACGGGCGGATGACCGGGTGGGGTCAAGAGGGCCCTCTTGCCGCCACCGCGGGGCATGACATCGACTTCATAGCGATCTCCGGCGCACTGGGATCAATCGGCGATGCCCGGTCGCCGGTTCCTCCGCTCAACCTGGTCGGTGACTTCGGAGGAGGGGGACTGCTACTTGCCCTTGGGCTGGTTTCGGCGATCCTCTCAGTCAGGGACGGAGGCCGGGGACAGGTGGTCGATACGGCAATGGTCGACGGATCGGCACTGCTGATGACCTCGCATCACGGGTATATGGCCGAAGGCTGGTGGGTCCCGCGACGGGCCTCCAACCCTCTCGACGGTGCTGCCCCCTATTACACCACCTATCTCACCTCGGACGGGGGTCACATGGCGGTGGGTGCGATCGAGCCTCACTTCTACTCCGAGCTTCTCCGGGTGCTGGGACTCGACCCGGCCCAACTCCCCGCACAGAACGATCGCAGCGGGTGGCCGGCTCTGCGAAAGGCGATCGCCTCCCGGTTCGCCTCGCGGTCCCGGGACGAGTGGGGAGAGGTATTCAAAGACGTGGAAGCCTGCGTCGCCCCGGTTCTCGATATGGCCGAAGCGATCGTTCACCCGCACAATCAGGAGCGGGGGACATTTGTCGATGTGGACGGGATCTCCCAGCCAGGCCCGGCACCGCGATTCTCGTCGACCCCGCCGATCATCCGTCATGGCCCGGCGTTCGCTGGAGAGCACACCACCGAGATTCTGGACTCGCTCGGGTATAACCCGGGTGAGATCGGTATGCTCCGGCGTTCCCAGACAGTCGCCTGAGCTTGGAGGAAGACGTGACTGACCAGGCTGTGTTGGCCGAGCGGACCGAAATCGATGCCCTTGTCGAGGGCAAGACCATCATCGACTTTCTCGATCGGAACGCGGAGAGTTATCCCGACCAGGCGGCGATCCACTGGAAAGACGGCGATTGGGACAGTCTCACCTGGTCGCAATACCGCGACCAGATCCATCAGGCCGCCGCCGGCCTCCAAGATCTCGGGGTGGGTAACGGCGAGTTCGTCGCCATCATGGCGGGCAATCGGCCCGAGCACGTCGTCGCCGACTTCGCCGCGGTCCATGCCGGCGGCACCCCGGTCACCATCTATTCAACCCTCACCGGGTCGCAGATCCAGTACATCGCCGATAACTGCAAGGCGACGGTGGCCATCCTCGAAGACCTGGAGTTCATGAAGAGGTGGGAAGAGATCCGTTCCGAGCTCCCCAACCTCAGATACGTGGTGCTTCTCTCCGGAGCCGAGAACTACGACACCCTCGAATGGGTGCTGAGCTGGGACGAGCTCATGCTTCGGGGTCACCGCCGGCTGGAGAGCGACCCCCAGGCGGTGGAACGCTCGGCAAGGGCGGTGGGCCCCGATACTCTCGCCACCCTGATCTACACCTCGGGGACCACCGGCACGCCCAAGGGTGTGATGATCAGCCAGCGCAACGTGGTGTGGACCCTGGAATCCCTGCGCCGCGCCGCAGATCTCGATATGGGTGCCCGGATGGTTTCTTATCTGCCCCTGGCCCACATCGCCGAGAGGGTGGCCACCCACTATCTGGGAACCTATCTGGCCGGTGAGGTGTGGTATTGCCCCAACCTGGC
>CAYZKF010000050.1:0-9715 GCA_964479135.1 uncultured Acidimicrobiaceae bacterium | reverse complement strand
GGCTCTCGGTCCAGCAACGCTCGGCGGTGTTCCTCACCTACTGGGCCGACCTGACCCCGGTCGACGTGGCCGCCCGCATGGGAGTCTCGGAGGGGACCGTGAAACGCCACCTCGCCCGGGCCCGAAAACGACTTGGAGAGTTGTTGTCATGACCAATGAGAAGAAACTCAAGGACCTGATGGCCCGGATGGTGTCGATGTCCCCTCAGCCGCCGGAATACCCCGAGGAGATAGAAATGGCCCAGCCTTCCAATCAGAGGCGACGCAGCCCGGCAGTGATCTTTGCGGTTGCCGCCGCCGCGGTCCTCGCCCTCGCCATCCCCCTTGCCCTGTGGCAGGGAGCAGAGGAGACCCCGGTCGGTGGCGGGACGACGACAGTCCCACCGGTGACCACCACCGAGCCCTGGACGGAGACCACTGTCATCGAGTCAACCTCGACGACGGTCCCGCTGCCAGTCGAAGTCGCCGGAGTCGTCTACCTGATACAGGACCCCGGGAACAGCTTTACCGGAGATCCGGCACTGGTTCCCTTCCTGGTGACCGCGACCGATGACACCGGAGTCCTCTCGAACGGGTCGGCGGTGGGCCTTCTCACCAAACTCGGCGAGCTCGGCGCAACCCTCCCTGATGGTTTCACCACGGTTCTCCCGGATGGGGTCGAAGTGACCGAGCTACCCAGTGACGCCACGCTGCCCCGGGTGATCGCACTCGACTTCAACGAGAGATTCCTCGATGGCGCCGGAGGCACTCTGGCCGACTTCACCATGATCAACCAGATCGTCTACACCGCCACCCAGGGAGAGCCGGGGAGCCGGGTGCAGTTCACCGTCAATGGTGAGCCAATCGAGGCTTTCGGCACCGATGGCCTGATGTTGCTCGACCCGATCGGCCGCGAGGACTTCCTCACCGAGGTCAACCCGATCATCCTCGTCGAGCCGGTGACGGTCGATGCGCTGGGACTGATCAAGGTCGTCGGACGCGCCAATGTCTTCGAGGCCAACGTCAGTTATCGAGTGACCGGGACCGATGTCGAGGGGTTCGACACCGCCACCTGTGGCACCGGGTGTTGGGGTGACTTCGACTTCACCCTCAATGCCGATCATGTGGTCGGCGGATCGGCGATCGAGATCTTCGTCTCATCCGCCGAAGACGGTTCACCCACCTTCGTGGTCAGCATCCCGCTGTCGGCGGTGCTCCCCGTCAGGGAAGGCCAGTCGCCCTGACCTGTTGCATGTCAGTGGCTGGTGCCACGGCTCACAGGTGGTCCTCGAACGTGAGGCTGGAGTCGGGTTGGTCGGGCATGGCAAGGAGGCGGAGATGGTCGGCTTCTTCGGCGATCTCCCGACGTTGCCGGGAGGACACCTTCACCTGGAGGGTGACCCTCAGATCGGGCGGATCCAACTTCCAGAAGCCGGCGTAGAACCCGTCGACCAACAGATTGCCCACCCATCCCGGCGGGACCGGTCCGTTGTCGGCGAAAACCCGGGACCGGTCGGAATGCCCAAGCAGCACGTTGTCGTATTCGGGGAGGAATCGTGGCGGTGCCGGTGTGTCGGGATCGGCGATCTCGACGCCCTCGACATCGAGAAGCTCGGCGCCCTTCTCGTCGACGTAGGCGACCAGTCTCTCCCTCATCCTGCTGATCACCTCGGCGAGACCGGTCAGGGCCGACCAAGCGCGGATGTCCTTGACTGATGCCGGACCGAAGGCCCGAAGGTATCGGATCACCAGCTCCTCGGTGGTCCGGGCGACCTGCCCGGCCGCTTGGGGGTCCGACTCGAGGATCGACCATGAGGCCTCCCCGGTCTTTCCCCACACTCCCCGTGGCGGGGCCTGGACCACCGGGAGGAGATAGGTGACCGCCTGTGCCAGTGACGCCGCCGGCACCCTGGGAAAACTCGGTTCGAGGCTGCGCCCCAACTCGGCCCTGGTGCGAGGTTTCTCGTTGACCATCTGGCGGGCCATGGATAGGAGCAGATCGCGGTCGATATCCCGGGTGTCCTTTCCGTATTGCGTCGAGCCGAGGATTCGGGCGCAGAGCGGATCGAACACCGGTCGCATGGAGACCCAGTCGGATCGGGTCACCAGATGGATGGTGCCCCTCATCAGCTGGCCCCTGACCGCCTCGCCGGCCTCCACCATTCCAGCCAGCCCTTCGGGCCGGTACCCGACTACCCGGGACCACAGACCGAAATAGGGGTCGAGAGGATTCTGTCCCTGCAGGCCCACCAGATGTCCGACCAGGTACATCGGGTCGGCGGTGGTCCGGGCCAGCAGATGCTGGCGCCCCAAGGTGGTGCGGTTGAGTGTCCTCCGGTCGAGGAGAAGGCTCACGACAACGCCGGGATTACCTCTTTGGCGAACAGGTCGAGACTCGACGTGTCGTAGGCGATGTCGGCGAAGTTGACGATGGCGTAGGACATCCCCTCCTTCTCCCAGGAGGCGAGTCGCTCGGCAACCTGTTCCGGGGTCCCCGACATCTTCCGATACTCGTTGGCAAAACCGGTGGCCCGCTCCTCGGGCACGTATTTGACGAGATGGTCGGCGAGCCACCCGATCTTGTCCTCGACTCCCGCCTCGGTGTCGGCGAGCATGATGTTGAAGTTGGCCGATCTGACGATGGCATCGAAGTCGGTCCCGACATCTCGGCAGTGACCCTTGAGAATCTCCGACTTGCGGATGAACAGGTCGAGCTCGATCCCGAAGTTGGTGTAACCGGCGTGTTTGGCTGCGATCCGCAGGGTCACAGTCTCGCCGCCACCGGCCACCCAAACCGGGATATGCGGCTTCTGCACCGGTTTGGGCTGACAGATCGCCCCTTCGAGTTGGTAGTGCTTCCCCTGGTAGGTGACCGTCTCCTCGGTCCACATCGCCTTCATGATCTCGACTCCCTCTTCGAGCATCCTCAGCCGGGGACCGGGAGGCAAGAAGGGGTAGCCATACCCGTCGTGCTCGTGTTCGTACCAGCCGGCGCCGATCCCCATCTCGAGACGTCCTCCGGAGATGACATCGATGGAGGCGGCCACCTTGGCCAGATAAGAGGGCGGGCGGTAGGTATTGCAGGTGCACATCTGGCCGAGACGCACCGTGTCGGTTGCCGCCGCCAGGGCGGCCATCATCGTCCAGGCCTCGTAGGTGACCTCTTGGGTGGCGACCGGGATGGTGTGGAAGTGGTCGTAAACCCACAACGACTCGTAGCCGAGCTCCTCGATGCGTTTTGCCGAGGAGACGATCAGCGGCCAATGCTCTTCGACTGGGATGCCGGCGAGGTCATGACGCCAGCCCTGGGGTGCGAATGCTCCGAATCTCATGCCCCCGACCTTATCCGGTCGTCATGCGGGCCGGTCAATCGGTCGGGGCCCGACGAGCTCGATAAACGGGAAAACGTCCATACGCCGGAGGCCGCCGCTCCGGGTCCCCGGGGCCGTGGCAATGCCAGAGCTCGTAGCCCCGTGTTCCTACGCTGACGGCCGATGACCCTCGCCCTCGACCTGGTTCTGATCTTTGTGCTCCGTGCGTTGGATGTCGGGATGGCAACAGTTCGCATCGTGTTGCTCTCGCGGGGCAGGAAGGGCTCGGCGTCCCTGATCGGATTCGTCGAAGCCTTGGTCTGGGTGGTCGCGGTGTCACGGGTCCTCGAAGGACTCGACGATCCTCTCCGGCTGGTCGCCTTCGCCGCCGGTTTTGCCGCCGGGACTTTTGTCGGGTCGATGGTCGAGGGATGGCTGGCGATTGGCCAGGCCCTGGTCCGGGTGGTCGCCCCCTGTGAGGCCAAGCCGGTGGCCCCGCTCCTCCGGAAGCAGGGCTTCGGGGCCACCGTCCTCAATGGCGACGGGATGAATGGCGAGGTCCAGCTGACCTTTACCGTGGTGCCCCGACGGAAGGTCGACTCGGTGCTCCGCCTGGTCAGCGAGGCCAGCCCCGACGCCTATGTGACCATCGAAGACACCGCTTCGCTAGACCTCCACAAACGGGCCGAGCGCAACGTTCGCAAATAGGCAGGCCGGTCCCGGGGACCAGTTCCCTTGTTAGCGTCGGCAGGATGTCCACCCCTTTTCAGATCTCGGACCGTCTGGTCGGTGACATCGCCGAGCTCTCACCGGTCCTTTCCACCTTCTTCGGGCTTCCCGGTCACAACCATGAGTGGGGAGAATCGCTGTCTATCGACGGCGTGGAGGCATTGGCGGACCAGGCCAGGAGATACCGCTCCCAGCTGGAACCTCATCTCGATCATCCAGATTCACGGGAGCGTCTCGCCGCACGGGTGACCGTCGGGTGGATCGACGAGAGCCTCGCCGCCTTCGAAGCTGGAGACCATTTTCGCGACCTCCGCCACCTCGCTTCCCCTTTCCATCTGGTCGGTTTGGTGTTCAACATCATGCCGGCAGAGAGCGCCGACGATTGGGAAGCCATCGTCTCCCGCCTGGAGACAACCGACCGGGCCTACGCCGACTATCGGGACCGTCTCGATTTGGGCCGGGCTCGGGGGATCACGGTGGCTCGCCGTCAGGTGGAGTCCATCGTCACCCAGGCGAGTCATCTCGCCGGGCCCGACTCGGCGTTCTTCGGACTGGTGGCCAAGGCTCACCACGCCGGAGCCACGGTTCCCCGTCTCGAAGAGGCGGTCAACCACGCCCGAGAGTCGGCGGGCCGGTTCGCCGACTGGCTGGAAACGACCTATCTGTCGTCGGCCGTTGAAGCCGATGGTGTTGGCGAGGAGGTCTACCGGCGTGCCGCCGACCAGCTGATGGGCATCGATATCGACCCGGAGGAGGCCTACCAATGGGGCTGGCACGAGTTGCACCGGCTGATCGACGAGATGGAGGATGTGGGGGCCAAGATCCTCCCCGATGCCGGATGGCAGGAGGTCCGGGAGCATCTCGAGACCGAGCCCTCGCTCCTCGCCCACTCCCGTGACGACCTGGTCGCTCATGTCGAGGCGGTCCTTGACCAGGCCGTCGCCGACCTGGCCGGCACCCACTTCGAGGTTCCCGATCTGATCCGCCCGTTAACCGTCCAGATCGCACCACCTGGCGGGCCGCTGGCCGCCTACTACATGGCTCCGTCGGAGGACTTCTCGCGGCCGGGTGGGGTCTGGTATTCGGTGGGGGATCAGACGGTCTTTCCTCTCTACCAGCACACCTCGACCGCCTACCACGAAGGGTTCCCCGGTCACCACCTCCAAATCGCCACCGCGCTATACCGCAAAGAACAGCTCAGCCGGGCCCAGCGTCTCCTCGTCGGGTACCCCGGCTATACGGAAGGGTGGGGGATGTACGCCGAGGTGTTGATGGGTGAGCTCGGCTACCTCGACGATCCGGCTCACTATTTCGGGATGCTGGCCAAGCAGATGTATCGGGCGGCTCGGGTGGTGGTGGACATCGGGCTCCATGTCGGTCTGGAGATTCCGAAGATCTCGAGGGTCGCCCCGGGGGAGGAGTGGGGCTTTTCCCACGCCGTCGAGTTCATGAAGGTCTACGGGTTGCAGAGCCCTGCCGAGGCCGAGGCCGAAGTGCTCCGCTACCTGGGGTGGCCGGGGCAAGCAATTTGTTACAAACTGGGGGAGCGGGAGATGCTCGCCATCAGGGAGGAGACCCGGTCCCGTCTGGGCAGCGACTTCGACCTGAAGAGGTTCCACGCCACGGTCCTCGACCACGGCGTTCTCCGCTTCGACCAGCTCCGGCAGGTGGTCGCCGAGACGCTGTGAGGTCGAACCTCAGGTTCTGTGACCCGGATTTGGGTCGAATACTCTCGAGAACGAAGTGTCGTCGCTCCTTCCCGTCGATGACTCCGCCGGGCCACCGACTCTTCGACACCCGCCTCCAATCGGGAAGTTGAGACGATTTGACCCGCATGTGGGTCCAGGTACCTGAGGTTCGCAGACTGGGGTCTTGCCAACACCTCCGGAAAGCCGATATCCTTATCGTAGAAACGCTCATCAAGAGCGGCCGAGGGAACAGGCCCGACGACGCCGCGGCAACCGACGAAAGCACGGTGCCAATGCCTGGACGATGAGTTACCTAGGGCTCCGGCCCGCGGTTCTCTCTCAAGCGTTTCGTATGAGACATAGGAGTGAGCCATGGGCAACAAGCCAGCCCGTAGTCGGAGAAGACGATGAGCCGGTACCTCGACGCCGTCTCCGCAGGTGTGGTCATCTTCGACGGCGCCACCGGGACCAACCTCCAACTACGGGACCTGGGGATCGACGACTTCGGTGGGCCGCAATTCGAAGGGTGCGTCGACATCCTCAGTGTCACCCGGCCCGATGTCATTGCCGATCTCCACCGCTCCTTCCTCGATGTCGGCGTCGACGTGGTGGAGACCAACAGCTTTGGTGCCTTCGCCGTGCCCCTCGCCGAGTATGGAATAGCAGACCGCTCTTATGAGATCGCCGCCGCTTCGGCGTCCATCGCCCGTGCCGAGGTCGACCGGTACTTCGCCGGCGACGGGAGACCCCGTTTCGTCGCCGGCTCGATGGGACCCGGGACCAAATTCGCCACCCTCGGTCAGGTCACCTATCGGGAGCTTGTCGAGGCCTACCGAGTCCAGGCATCGGGATTGATCGACGGAGGGTCCGACCTGCTGATCATCGAGACCCAGTTCGACCTGCTCGGCGCCAAGGCCGCGGTCGAAGGGGCCCGGCAGGCCATGGCCGCCAACGGGGTCGAAGTCCCGCTTCAGGTGCAGGTGACCATCGAGTTGACCGGCCGGATGCTCCCCGGCACCGAGATCGGCGCCGCCCTCACCTCACTGGCGGCGGTCGGCCCCGACGTGATCGGTCTCAACTGCGCCACCGGGCCCACCGAGATGTGGGAGCCGCTCCGGCATCTCGCAGCTCACTCCAAGGTCCCGGTCTCGGCCATCCCCAATGCCGGGCTTCCCAAGGTGGTCGACGGGGAGATGTCCTACGACCTCAGCCCCGACGACCTGGCCGACCATCTCTCCCAGTTCGTCTCCGATTTGGGAGTTGGTGTGATCGGCGGGTGTTGTGGCACCACTCCTGAGCATCTCGCCGCGGTGGTGGAGAGAGTCCGCCCCCTTCAGCCCCGGATCAGGGCACCTCAACACATCCCGGCGGCAGCCTCGATCTATTCGCAGGTTCCCTTCGAGCAGGACACTTCTTTCCTGATGATCGGTGAGAGGGCCAACACCAACGGTTCGAGGGCTTTCCGCGACGCCCTGCTCTCCGATGACATCGAGGGGTGCGTATCGATCGGACAGAGCCAGATCCAGGAGGGCGCCCACATGGTCGACCTGTGTGTCGATTATGTGGGGCGCGATGGGGTCGCCGACATGTCCCGGCTCGCTGCCGCCTTCGCCACCGATGTCGCGGTGCCGGTGGTCATCGACTCGACCGAGTCCCCGGTGATGGAGGCAGCCCTGGAGAGGCTCGGCGGTCGGAGCGTGCTCAACAGCGCCAACCTCGAGGACGGCGAGGGGGAGGGCTCACGTATCGACCGGGTCTTCAAGCTGGCCCGTAGGCACGGCGCCGCGGTGATCTGCCTGCTCATCGACGAGGAGGGCCAGGCGCGTACCGTCGAATGGAAGATGCGGGTCGCCCACCGCATCCACCAACTGGCGGTGGAGAGTTACGGGTTGGATGCCACCGACCTCATCTTCGACACCCTCACCTTCCCGCTGTCCACCGGCGACGACGACCTCCGGCGGGACGCCATGGAGACCATCGAGGCCATCCGCCGGATCAAGGAGGAGATCCCCGGCGCCCGCACCGTTCTCGGAGTCTCCAACATCTCCTTCGGGTTGAACGAGCCCTCCCGCCGCGCCCTCAACTCGGTGTTCCTCCACGAGGCGGTGGAGGCCGGCCTCGACGCTGCCATCGTCCACGCCGGGAAGATCGAGTCGCTCAACAGGATCGAGCCCGAACAGAGGACGGCCTGTCTCGACTTGATCTACGACCGCCGACGTGAGGGTTACGACCCGCTGGAGCGGATAATCGAGCTGTTCGCCGACGTCACCGACGAAGACGACACCATCGATCACTATGAGGGTCTCGACGTTGGACAGCGGCTGGCGCGTCGCATCGTCGAGGGCGACCAGAAGAACGTCATTGCCGATCTCGACATCGCCATGACCGAGGGCAAGGCGCCACTGGACATCATCAACGACCATCTCCTCGACGGGATGAAGACGGTCGGTGAGCTCTTTGCCAGCGGGGAGATGCAGCTTCCCTTTGTTCTCAAGTCGGCCGAGACCATGAAGAAGGCGGTGTCCCATCTCGAGCCCCACATGGAGAAGGCAGACACCAGAAGCCGGGGGTCGGTGATTCTGGCCACGGTGTCAGGTGATGTCCACGACATCGGCAAGAACCTGGTCGACATCATCCTCCGCAACAACGGTTACGAGGTGCACAACTTGGGGATCAAGGTGGGGATCAGCGAGATGATCAAAGCCTTCGAGGAGACCAAGGCCAACGCCATCGGGATGAGCGGCCTCCTGGTCAAGAGCACCCTGATCATGAGGGACAACCTCGAAGAGTTGGAGCGTCGCGGTCTGGGGAATGTCCCCATCCTCTTGGGTGGAGCGGCACTCACCCGCAACTATGTCGAGGCCGACCTTCGTAGTCGCTACCAGGGCCCGCTCTACTACGGCAAAGATGCCTTCGCCGGTCTCGACGCCATGGCCCGGATCGTCGCCGGCGAGGAACCACCGCCGCCGGCAGCTCCCAGGGCGTCCCGTTTCCACACTGTCGACTCCACGGGGGCGCCTCCGCGCGCCCCTTCGGTGGCCACCGACAACCATGTTTTCGAGCCGCCGTTCCTCGGGTCCCGTCTGGCGAAAGGTGTCGCCCTCGACGACATCGTCCCCTTCTTAAACCTCACCGCTCTCTTCCGGAACCAGTGGCAGTTCCGACCGGAAGGCGGGGAGAGTGACTCGGACTTCAAGGAGCGTCTCGGGCATCTCCTCGCCGACCAGCTTGCTCGGGCCCGGGCCGACGAGTTGCTCGTTCCCCAGGTGGTCTACGGCTATTTCGCGGTAAACAGCGACGGAGACGAGCTGGTGGTGTGGGAGGACAAGACCCGGAACACCCAGCTGGCACGGTTCGGCTTTCCCCGACAGCCCGAAGACCCTTACCTGTGCATCGCCGATTTCTTTCGCCCCATCGATTCGGGGGAAACCGACTATGCCGCCTTCCACATCGTCACCATGGGCTCCCGGGTCTCGGAGAGGACCAAAGAGTTGTTCGACCAGGACCGGTACCAGGACTACCTATTGGTGCATGGGCTCGGAGTGGAGATGGCCGAAGCCCTCGCCGAGTATTGGCACCATCGGATCCGGACCGAGTGGGGCTTCGTCGATCAAGACGGCCCCACCCTGATCGGGTTGTTCCGTCAGAAGTACCGCGGGGGCCGTTACTCCTGGGGATACCCAGCCTGCCCCGACCTCGAGGACAACGAGACCGTGGCCCGTCTACTCGGGGCCGATCGTCTCGGAATAGCGGTCGGGCCCGAAACCGGATACCAGTACCAGCCTGAGCAGACCACCTCGGCGATCATCTGTCATCACCCTCAGGCCAAATACTTCGTGGCCCGCCGTCCCCGAGAGGATCGCGACCAGGCACTCACTTCGTGATTGCGTATCCCATATTCAGTACTTCGTACTTCGTACTTCGTACTTCGTACTTCGTACCCCGTACCCCGTACTCCGTACCCCGTACCCCGTACCCCGTACCCCGTACCCCCTACCCCCGACCCCCT
>CAYZKF010000049.1:0-9785 GCA_964479135.1 uncultured Acidimicrobiaceae bacterium | reverse complement strand
GATCTGCTCGGGACGTCCGACCTGGAGGAGAGTCCCCTCATTCATCACCCCGATCCGGTCACTCATGGTCAACGCCTCTTCCTGATCGTGGGTCACATAGATGAAGGTGATCCCCACCCGGTCCTGGAGGTCTTTGAGCTCGACCTGCATCGCCTGGCGAAGCTTGAGATCGAGGGCGCCCAAGGGCTCGTCGAGGAGGAGGACTTCGGGCTCGTTGACCAGGGCGCGGGCCAGCGCCACCCGCTGTTGCATCCCGCCTGACAGCTGACTGGGCCTGGCCTCGGCACGATGGGAGAGCTGGACCATGTCCAGCGCCCGTTTGGTGCGCTCCACGACCTTCGTCGACTCGACTTTCGACATCCGCAACCCGAACGCCACGTTGTCGAACACATTCATATGGGGAAACAGGGCGTAAGACTGGAACACGGTGTTGACCGGACGCATGT
Source organism: uncultured Acidimicrobiaceae bacterium (assembly GCA_964479135.1). GTDB lineage: Bacteria > Actinomycetota > Acidimicrobiia > Spongiisociales > ZC4RG35 > ZC4RG35. The sequence goes on along the minus strand of CAYZKF010000049.1, from coordinate 9,339 downwards.
TGGCCGGGCGCAACGCCATCTCTTCGCCATGGATGAGGATCGAGCCCTCGGTGGGGAACTCGAAGCCGGCGATCATCCGGAGGGTGGTGGTCTTGCCACACCCGGACGGGCCGAGAAGCGAGAAGAACTCGCCGTCCTGGATGTCGAGATCGAGTCCGGTGACAGCAACCACATCGCCGAAAGTCTTCCGCACCTCACTGAGGCGGACCGCAGGGTTCCGCCATGACACGCCTCCGTTCTGACATGGCCCAACCGGGAGTTCGGTTCGGGGCCCACCTGGTCTGACCTCGCCGACGGCCATCGCCACCCTCGACAAGGGGTGGTTACGGTACATGGCGTGACCTCGTCGCGCCTCGATCCCGGAGACAATCCCCGACCCGGAGAAGAGACCACCGTGTCGGGGCGTCCTCCCGCTTCAAAGAGAGGCCCCCGGTCGTTCGACCGGGGGCCTCTCGATCATCGCTAGTGGTGGATCAACCGGCGATCGCCGGGGGGACCGAGCCGATCTCGATCTTGCGTGCCTTGGCGGTCTCGGCGATGGGGATGCTCACGGTGAGGACACCGTGGTCGTACCCCGCCTCGATGTGATCGGTGTCGAGGCTGTCGCCGAGAAAGAACTGACGACTGAACGAACCATAGGGTCTTTCGGCGATCAGGACCTGGGTTTCATCGTCATGCTCCCACCGACGATCGGCGGTGACGGTCAGGTTGTTCTTCTCCACGGTGATGTCGACCGAATCCGGGTCGATCCCCGGTAGATCGAGATGGAGGTAGAAGCGGTCGCCCAACCGGTAGGCGTCCGCCGGCATGAACCCGGCTCGGCCAGCCCCGGTCACCTGACGGGTGAGACGGTCGAAATCGGCAAACGGGTCGAATCTCATCAACATTGAGACCTCCTCCTTTGTATACCAAGTGGCGATTACCCTCATATTATGCCATGAATAAATCTGATCTGTCAACTAGCAAGTTTTCTCATCACGACAGTTGGGCACCAGGCCAACTAGCCTGACAGCACACATGCCGAGGACCACCTCCAAAACCATCGGTTGGCGTGAGTGGGTGGCCCTACCCGACCTCGGGGTCACCGAGATCAAGGCCAAGATCGACACCGGGGCGGACAACTCGGCACTCCACGCCTTCAACATCGTCCGGTTCGACAAAGACGGGGTCCCCCATGTCCGGTTCGACCTCCACCCCCGGCAGCGGAAACGCACACCGACCATCCCCTGCGAGGCCGAAGTGGTCATGGAGCGAAAGGTGAGGAACCCAGGTGGGCGGTCCGAGTTGAGACCGGTGATCAGGACCCGACTGGTAGTGGCCGGTGTCGAACTGGAGGCCCTGGTCAACCTGACCACCCGGGACAAGATGACGTTCCGGCTCCTCCTCGGCCGGCGCACTCTCCGTGATGGGTTCATCATCGACCCGGCGAGGAGCTACATCGGGCCGAGACCGGCCAGAATGGACGCCGAGTGAAGATCGCCATCCTCTCCCGAAGCTCCAGCCTGTATTCGACAGCCCGACTCAAAGAAGCCGCCCTGGAACGGGGCCACGACGTGTCGGTGGTCGACTACCTCCGGTGTTACATGGACATAACCGCCCGACGGCCCAAGGTGCTCTTTCGGGGTGAGGAGGTAGCACCCGAGGCGATCATCCCCCGGATCGGGGCCAGCTACACCTTCTATGGGACCGCTGTGGTCCGACAATTCGAGATGGCCGACGTCTTCACCATCAACAGCTCGGATGCGATCAGCAGGAGCCGGGACAAGCTCCGGTCGATGCAGCTCCTCTCCCGGGCCGGGGTCGGGCTTCCCACCACCAGCTTCGCCCACTCGACCCAGGACATCGACGGCCTGCTCGAGGTGGTGGGGGGGGCACCGGTGGTGGTCAAGCTCCTCGAAGGCACCCAAGGGTTGGGCGTGGTGTTGGCCGAGACCCGGAAGGCGGCAGAGTCGGTGATTGGCGCCTTCCGCCAGATGGATGCCAACATCCTCGTCCAGGAATACGTCAAGGAGGCCGGCGGCTCCGACATCCGTGCCTTCGTGCTCGGCGGGAAGGTGGTGGCCGCGATGCGACGCACCGGCGCCCCCGGCGAGTTCCGGTCCAATCTCCACCAAGGCGGCACCGCCGAGCCGGTGAAACTGGCGCCGAAGGAGCGGGCCACCGCGGTCAGAGCCGCCAAGACGATGGGTCTCAACGTAGCCGGGGTCGACATGCTCCAATCATCGGAAGGACCGATGGTCCTCGAGGTCAACTCCTCACCGGGTCTGGAAGGCATCGAGGCCGCCAGCGGGGTGGACATAGCCGACCTGATCATCGAGTACATCGAGGACAACACCGGTCATTAGCTCGGTCGCTGCGCTCCCTCGCTGTACCTTGTACCGCGACCGGATACTGCTGTGGGCACAGGGGCGATGACCTGAACCCGGGCATGATCCCGATGCCTGTACCCCGTACCCCGACCGCGGCCTTTCCGCCCTGCAGAGTGCCAGGGCGTTTCAGATTCTCGCGCGATCTGGGTGTGTCGTGGGACAAGCCTGCCAGGGTCCTTCGGGGTACGGGGTACGGGGTACGGGGTACGGGGTACGGGGTACGGGGTACGGGGTACGCAGGCCGCTGTTAGCTGGCCTTGCGGATCTCTTCGATCCAGCGACGGCGGAGCGCCTTGCGCTCTTTGGCGGTGTGACCACCCCAGACTCCCTCGCTCTGGTTGGTCTCCAAAGCCCAAGTGAGACACTCGTCGGCCACCGGGCACCCGGCACAAACCGCCTTGGCCCGGGCGATACCGCCGGCATCCTCCCGGTCCGGGAAGAAAGACACCTGGTCCCGGACATCGAGACAGGCGGCGGCCTCTCTCCATGGAGTCACAACGAGGTCAATCACAGGCATTCATCTACTCCGATTCAAGTAAACGCTTGATCGACCGATTTCGTTCCGGGCCAGGATCCGCAACCGGTCTATGGCTAACCCTTGTTTACCGCGAAGACCCCTCCTCTAATCATCATCTCGAATCGAGGCACCATTCACCGACGTTTCCGGGCGGCCACTGCCCGCCGGGATGGAGACCCCGATCAGAACCGATAGGGCTCGGGTACAGCCCCGGGACCAAGACGGCCCAACTCGGCCCGGGCCACCGAGCGACGATGCACCTCGTCGGGCCCGTCGGCAATCCGCAGCCATCGACCCATGGCGTACATCTCGGCGATGGGAAAGTCGCCGGTGAACCCGGCGGCCCCGAACAGTTGGATCGCCCGGTCGGCGACATAGGTGAGCACCTCGGGAGCGACCACCTTGATCGCGGCGATCTCGATCCGGGCGCCCTTTGGACCTGCTCGATCGATCAGCCAGGCGGTCTTGAGGACCAGGAGCCGGGCCTGTTCGATACGCATCCGGGCGTCGGCGATCCACTCCCGGACCACTCCCTGCTCGGACAGTGGCCGTCCGAATGTCTCTCGGGCCTGGGAGCGCTGGACCATCAGATCGAGACACCGCTCGGCGGCCCCGATCGCCCTCATGCAATGATGGATCCTCCCCGGACCGAGACGGGCCTGGGCGATGGCGAAGCCACCACCCTGCTCTCCGAGCAGGTTGCCCACGGGGACGCGCACCCCTTCGAAGAGGATCTGGGGATGGCCGCCCCTCTCCTGATAGCCGAAAACCGTCGGCTCTCTTTCGATCGCCACACCGGGAGTGTCGAGCGGAACGATCACCATCGACTGCCTCCGGTGGCGATCGGCGTCGGGATCGGTCACCCCCATCACGATCGACACCCGGCATCTTGGGGAGGCCGCCCCCGAAGCAAACCATTTCCTCCCGGTGATCACCCACTCGTCGCCATCCCGGTCGATCCGGGTGCGGATGTTGGTGGCGTCGGAGCTGGCCACGTCGGGCTCGGTCATGGCGAAACAGGAACGGATCTCGCCTTCGAGCAACGGGTGGAGCCAGTTGCCTTTCTGCTCCTCGGTTCCGAACATGTGGATGATCTCCATGTTCCCGGTGTCCGGAGCGGAGCAGTTGAGGGCTTCCGGGGCGAGATGAGGGCTCCGACCGGTGATCTCGGCAAGTGGGGCGTATTCGAGAACGGTGAGCCCAGCCCCATCGTCGGGATCGGGAAGGAACAGATTCCACAGGCCTCTCGATCGCGCCTCTTTCTTCAGGTCCTCGATCACCTCGGGATGGTGGTGAGGGTCGCCCGCTGCCTCCATCTGATGGTGATATGTCGACTCGGCGGGATAGATGTGGCTGTCCATGAAGTCGATGAGGCGGCCGCGCAACTCCTCGACACGTGTGCTGTAGGCAAAGTCCATGACCAGAAGCTAGTGGTCTATCGCATGAGTCCGGTCGGCATTTCGGCGTGCCCAGGTGGGCCGTCTCAGCTTGGAGTCTGGGGTGGGCCTGGTCGCCCCACAGATGTGACCGAACCTTGGTGGCGTCATTCGTCCCGGTCGACCGATTGGCCGGCGGGCCCGGTGCCCTCGTCCTCATCGGGGCCATCACCCACCGCCGGCTCCTGGTACGACACCGGCTCTTCGTAGGAGAGGGTGGGTACACCGACGTCCGGCTGGCGACGACGCCCCATGCCCAGCTCGTTGAGCAACATCCACCCGGCGAGGATCCCGGCGAAGATCAGCTGATAGCGGAAGGCTGCGGCAAGGGCGAGGGCTGCGGTGGCGGTGAAGATCACTCGGGCGGCGACCTCGGCCCGTCGAGGCGCCACCTTGTCAAGGAGGGCGATGAGGAGATGCCCGCCGTCCAATGGTCGGATTGGCAGCCAGTTGAGGAGACCCCAGACCAAATTGACCCGGACCAGGAGATCGATCGCCAACCCGACGAGACCGAGAAAGGGGCCAAACTCTCGGGAGACCACCCACATCCCGCCGGCCAGGAGAAACCCGCTTGCCGAACCGGCTGCGGCCACCAGCGCCCTCCTCCCCGGTGGGAGCTCGCCGTCGGGGATCCCCCAACGGGTGAGGCCGCCAAGTCCGTTGAGCTCCACTTCGACGTCGGCCCCGAACCCTCGAGCGGTGAGGGCGTGGCCCAACTCGTGGACCACGATCGACACGAAGACGATGCCCACCCATACCGCCATGACATCGAACCGGGTGAACCCGCTGAACCAGCCCAGGGCGAGGGCGATCAGCAGGAAGGATGGGTAAACGGTGACCGGTATGTGAAAGAGACGGAAAGAAGGCAACCAGGCCATGATGGCCGATCCTGGGCGGTGACGCACGGACCGCCCCCGGTTACCCTCGCTCGGATGCACGACGATCTCAGGGCGGCGGTCGCCGCCGACATGCCCCGTCTCCAGGAACTGCTCTTCGACCTGGTCCGTATGGAGTCGGTCAGCGCCCACGGCCACGATCCGGCCAAGGTCCGGGAGGCGGGAGAGCGGATCGTCGCCCTCCTCGACGATGCCGGCTTCGACAACGCCCAACTCCTGGAGAGCAGCCAAGGCCACCCCGCGGTGTTCGCCGAGCGCCCGGCACCAGCGGGAGCGCCCACCATCCTCCTCTACGCCCACTACGACGTGCAGCCGACCGGTCCTCTGGACGAGTGGGAGACCGGGCCCTTCCAGCCCTTCGAGAAGGACGGGAGGATCTACGGCCGTGGCGCCTCGGACGACAAGTCCGGGGTGGTCATGCATCTCGGGGCTGTCGCCGCCCACGGTGACGACCTCCCGGTCGGGGTCCAGATCTTTCTCGAAGGCGAGGAGGAAGCAGGATCGGGCGGGCTCACCGAGATCCTGGAGAAACACTCCGAAATGATCCGCCCCGACGTCATCGTCATCGGCGACGGGGGCAATTGGGCGGTGGGCGTCCCAGGAATTCTCACCCGGCTCCGGGGCGTGGTCGGGGTCAAGCTCGAGCTCCGGACGCTCGCCTCGGCGGTCCACTCCGGGCAATACGGCGGGGTGGTGCCCGACGCCCTGATGGCGCTGTCCCGCCTGCTCACCTCACTACACCACGACGACGGGACGGTCGCCGTCCCCGGGTTGATCGACGAGGAGTTGGAGGGGGCTCAGCCCTACCCGGAGCAGCAGATCAGGGATGAGACCGGGGCGGTCGACGGCCTTCAGATGATCGGGAAGGGATCACTCTCCTCACGACTCTGGTCAAGACCCTCGGTGTCGGTTCTCGCCATCGACGCCCCACCGGTCGCCGAGGCGATCAACCAGTTGGTTCCCGTGGCCCGGGCCAAGGTGAGCATGAGAATCGCACCGGGTCAGGATGCCGACTCAGCACTGCAGGCGCTCAAAGACCATCTCGAGGCCAACGTCCCGTGGGGTGCCTCCCTCGACTTCTACTACGAGGAGTCCGGCGACGCCACCACCCTCGACGTCGACAACTTCGCCGTCGAGGCCTGGAAAGAAGCCTTCACCGAGGCCTACGGCACCGAGACCGTCGAGATGGGTGCGGGTGGGTCCATCCCGTTCATCGCCACATTCCGCGACCTCTACCCGGACGCCCCGATCCTGGTGGTCGGGTGTGGTGACCCCACCTCGGCGATTCACGCCCCCAACGAGAGCCAGGACATCGGCGACCTGGAGAAGGCCACCCTCTCCGAGGCGATCGCGTTCCGCCTGTTGGCGCAGTAGCCCGGACCAACCCAGGGTTCCACGCGTCGCTCAGCGGGCTGTGTTCTTGCAGCGCATCCCTCACACTTCTCTATCTATGAGCCCTGTTACGGCGAGAGTGCCGGCTGGGCTTTTCCTCGTTGATCTGACCAGGGCTGACAGGGCCCGCGAGAGCCTCCAGGAGCTGTCCGAGCAGCCTCTTTCGAGCCTCAGAAGGTGTGAGGGATGCCTCGTGACATCACACGTCGCTCAGCGGGCTCTACAACCCAGGGTTCACCGAACCCGAGCCTTCGAAGCCGAGCTGGCGCCAGGCTTCGTAGACCACAACGGCCACCGCGTTGGACAGGTTGAGCGATCGGACCCCGGTCACCATCGGTAGACGCACCAGCCCGGTGATCCAAGGCTTGACCCGGACATCGTCGGGGAGACCCACCGACTCCGGCCCGAAGAGGAAGGCATCACCAGGCGTGTAGGCCAGCTCGGTGTAGAGCTGGTCACCGTCGACGGTGAGGGCGAAGACCCTTTGAGGCGACACCGCGGCGTGCCAGCTGTCGACGTCGGGGTGAACCGAGACCACCGCACGGTCCCGGTAGTCCATCCCGGCCCGACGTAGACGGGCGTCGTCCATCTCGAAGCCGAGCGGCTCGACGAGGTGGAGACGACACCCGGTGACCGCGGCCAGACGCATGGCGTTGCCGGTGTTGGGCGGGATCTCCGGGGCGTAAAGGGTGATGTCGAACATCACCGGAGATCGAAGAGCCGGAGATGGCGGTCCTCAGCCTCCCGAAGCCCGTCGTAGTCCACCTCGATGGCCTCGATCCCCTTCGAGTCGGCGTAGACCCGGGCCTGAGGTGTGATGACCTGGGCGACGAACATCCCTCGCACCGGGGCGAGACGGGGATCCCTGCCCAGCCTCTCCAGGTACCGGACGAGTTGTTCGACTCCGTCGATCTCCCCGCGCCGTTTCACCTCGATGGCCACCGTCTTCGAGTCGGCGTCGGAGCAGAGCATGTCGACCGGCCCGATGTCGGTGGGGTACTCCCGCCGGATCAGCGTCAAACCGTTTTCGAGCACCCAGGGCTGGGAGGCGATCAGCTCCTGGAGATGGGCTTCGACCCCGTCCTTCTGAAGACCGGGATCGTCACCAAGGTCGTGGGTGACGTCTTGGTAGATCTCGGTGATCGAGATGGTGAGAACCTCTCCCTTCCCGTTGCTGACCACCCAACGATCGTCGTGGGTCTCCAACAGGTTGGGGGCCACCATCCAATTGAGCGGCTTGGAGGCGTTGCCATCAGAGTGGATTGCCAGGGTCCCGTCGGCCTTGACCATGATCAGCCGGGTGGCCTCGGGGAGATGGGCGGTGAGCCGACCCGAGTAGTCGACGCTGCAACGGGCGATCACCAGTCTCACGGGGAGCGAGGGTAACCCCCGGTGGGGATCAGATGGTCGACAGGTCGCGAGTCGGTCTGGTGAACACGAACCACAAGGCGTAGACCCAGGCCGCCGCCATCACCAGGCGGACGATGGAGTTGTCGACGAAGAGTATCCCCGAGATCCCGATCGAGATGCTGATCGCCACCGCCGCCATCCACTTCATCCTCATGGTCAACCCGTGATCCCGGTACCCCTTGATCACTTTGCCGAAATAGGGGTGGTTGAGCATCCAGTCGTGCATCCGGTCAGAGGACATCGAGAAGAAGAAGGCGGCGAGCAGGATTAGGTCGAAGGTGGGGATTCCGGGCAGATAGCTCAAGGGGAGCAGGGCCAGGCAGAGCAAACCGAGGAAGAAGTAGAACGCCCTCAGGATCGGGTTGCGCACCACCTTCCGGGGCGCACGCGAACTGGCCGAAGAAGCCATGGTCTGAAGCTATCCACCGCCGTTTCTGACTGCCAGTCGGCAAACCGGAGCGACTACCTTCAAGCGAAACCAGCTCCAATGGAGGCCCGACCGTGCCAATCGCCACCCCCGAGATCTATCGAGCCATGCTGACCGCTGCCCGGGAGAGCGGTTTCGCCTACCCGGCGATCAATGTGACCTCGTCGAGCACATTGCTCGCCGCCTTCGAGGGGTTCAGCGCCGCCGGGTCGGACGGCATCGCCCAGATCTCCTACGGCGGCGGGGAGTTCGCCTCAGGACAGTCGAACAAAGACATGGCGCTCGGGGCTCAGGCCCTCGCCGAGTTCGCCAATGTGATCGGCCCCCACTACCCGGTCAACATCGCCCTCCATACCGACCATTGCCCCCCCGACCGGGTCGACGGATTCATCCGACCGCTGCTCGAGGCCAGCCGTCAGCGGCGCGACTCCGGTCGGCCCCCCCTCTTCCAGAGTCACATGCTCGACGCCTCGGTGCTCCCCATGGAGGAGAACCTGGCGCTGGCCTCCGAGCTCCTCGAGACCTGCTCGGATCTCGACGTTGTCCTCGAACTGGAGATCGGGATCGTCGGCGGAGTCGAAGACGCCACCGACCACGAAGGGATCGATCGTTCGAAGATGTACACCTCACCCGAGGACATGGTTCGGGTCTCCGAGGTCCTGGGCACCTTCGATCGAGGGTTGTACCTCCTCGCCGCGGTTTTCGGGAACGTCCACGGTGTCTACAAGCCGGGAGCGGTCCAACTCGACCCCAAGATCCTGCGCGACGGACAAACTGCGGTCGAGCGCCAGTACGGACCTGACGCCCGTCACTACCTGGTGTTCCACGGGGGCAGCGGGTCGAGCATCGAGGAGATCAAAGAGACCCTGGAATACGGGGTGATCAAGATGAA
>CAYZKF010000048.1:0-10188 GCA_964479135.1 uncultured Acidimicrobiaceae bacterium | reverse complement strand
CGACGCCGGGAACATCGGGTTCAGCCTCAACGGGAAGTCGTTCCCTGCCACCACCCCATTCGTGCTCAAACAAGGCCAGGCCCTGATGGTGCACTACATGCACGAAGGTCTGATGAACCACCCGATGCACCTGCACAACAATCGGCAGCTGGTCATCGCCAAAGACGGTTTCCCCCTGGAGTCGCCGTATTTCGTCGACACCCTCGACATCGCCCCGGGAGAGCGTTATACGGTCCTGGTCCTCGCCGAGCTGCCCGGGGTGTGGGTCTGGCACTGCCACATCTTCACCCACGTCGAACGGACCGACGGGTCGATGTTCGGGATGCTTACCGCCCTGATCGTGGAGGAGTGACCATTTCGTACTTCGTGTTTCGTGCTTCGTACTTCGTATTTCGTACTTTGTACTTTCGTATCCCGAGCCCTCCAGATCAGAACCTGGCCGCGAAAGAGCCGGAGAGGGGGATTGAACCCCTGACACACGGCTTACGAAGCCGTTGCTCTACCACTGAGCTACTCCGGCGGAGCCTCCATGATAAGACGAGTGTGGCGTCTCGACCACGGGCCAATCGATGGGGTCGGGACCCGCGACGGAGCCGATGTCAGGACTCGATCGAGCCGAGACCGGCGAACAGATTGGTGAGGACCAGCTCACGTCTCAGGTTGGCCTGGATGTCGACCACCGCATCGAGGGCGAGTTCGGCGCAACGGACGGCGCGTCGCGGTGAGACGTTGGTGAGTGCGGTGAGGTCGACGTCGGGGTTGCGGACCGGGCCACCCATCTGAAGCGAAGCCGAGTCGGTGTACCAAGATGCCAGGATCTCCAGACCGCTGACCAGGAGCGACATCTCCACTCGACGGCGGGCCCTCTGGGCCTTCTCCTTGCCCATCTCCTCGGACACCGACTCCTCGACCAATGGCGCCAACTCGCCGAGGACCACCGAAGCCAGATGTTGGCCCTCGCCGGGGCTTGGAGTGACCTGGGCCGGGATGGAGAGCCACAGCTCGCGAAACCCGGCGACCTCGGGACGGGTCATCAACGCCAGGGCCAGACCGGGTCGTCCCCCGGCCACCACCGCCACCCCGGTCGCCTCATCTCCACCTACGCCCCGAGCTGTCAGCGCCGTGACCATCTCCTCGAGGGGGACACGACCCATGTGGACCGTCCGACACCGCGAGGCGATGGTCGCCGGGAACTGGTCCTCCGACTCGGCGACCAGGACGAAGACCACCGACGATGCCGGCTCCTCGAGTGTCTTGAGCAGGGCGTTGGCCGCCTGGTCGGTCATGGTGCCCGCCTCGGGGAACAGGAACACGGTCCTGGCCGACTCCACCGGTGTCATCGATGCCCGTCTGACCACTTCCCTGGCCTGGTCGACCCCGAGGCTGGTGGCACCCTCGGGCTCAACCATCACCAGGTCGGGGTGGGTGCCGGACAAGGCGAGGCGCTGTGACCGGGCCGTCGCCTCTTCCGACCCATCGGATGGGGCGAGGAGCCCGGCAGCGAACCTGACGGCGACCGCACCCTTGCCCACAGAAGAGGGTCCGACGAAGAGGTATGCCTGGGCAGGCCCGGCCAACTCGGAGACGAGGAGAGCCTTGACCCGATCATGACCGATGATGTCGTCGAACAGGTCGCTCACATCGCCTTCTCCAGGATCCGGTCGACCAGCTCTTCGACGGTGAGGGAGCCATCGAGGATGACGACACGATCCGGTTCGGCGACAGCCAATGCGTGGTAGCCGTCGCGCACCGCCGTCTGGAAGTCGACACCCTCGCGGCCGATCCGGTCGGCGTGATTCTGACGATCGAGGGCGCGACCGGGCTCGACATCGAGTACGAAGACCAGGTCGGGCACCACCCCGGCGAGACCCCACTCGTTGATCTCGCGAACCTCGAGTTCGTCGAGGCCCCGGGCCCGACCCTGATATGCGATCGACGAGTAGTAGGTGCGGTCGCTGACCACCCAGCTTCCTTCGGCGAGGGCGGGAGCGATCACGCTCGCCGCCAACTCGGCGCGTTGCGCCGCGAAGAGCAGGGCCTCCGCCCGTACTCCCAGCGACTCGGAGTCGAGCAGCAGACCCCGGACCACCTCCCCAACTGCGGTCCCACCAGGTTCACGCACCATTACCACCCGGTATCCCAGGACACCAAGCCGCCGGGCGAGGGCAGCCGAAACCGTGCTCTTCCCACTCCCGTCGACACCCTCCAAGGCAATGTACCGACTCACATTGCCCACGCTAACCCTCAGAAGTGACCCATTATCCGTATTGACATATGCACCGCATCTGCGATCAACTTCAGGGTTCATGACCAAGAGCCTGGTAATCGTCGAGTCGCCGACCAAGGCGCGCACCATCGCCGCCTTCCTCGGTGACGATGCCACCGTTGAATCCTCCATGGGCCACATTCGGGACCTCCCCCGGTCGGCTTCGGAGATCCCGGCAAAGGCAAAAAGCGAAGATTGGGCCCGCCTCGGGGTCGACGTCGACCACGACTTCGAGCCGCTCTACGTGGTCCCGAAGGAACGAAAGAGCCAGGTCAAGAAGCTGAAAGACCTTCTGGCCAAGGCGGACGTCCTCTATCTGGCGACCGACGAAGATCGAGAAGGCGAGGCCATCGCCTGGCATCTGGTCGAGGTGCTCAAACCAAAGGTCCCGGTACGGCGGATGGTCTTTCACGAGATCACCCGACCGGCGATCGAGGAGGCGTTCGCCAACCCCCGAGGGCTCGACAACCGCCTCGTCCAGGCCCAGGAAGCGCGGCGGATACTCGACCGTCTCTACGGCTATGAGGTCTCACCGGTGTTGTGGAGGAAGATCCAACCCAAGCTCTCCGCGGGCCGTGTCCAGAGTGTGGCGGTGAGGATCGTGGTCGAGCGGGAGCGGGAGCGGATGGCCTTCACCGCGGCCGGCTATTGGGGGATCGAAGGAACCTTCGCGCCCCTCGACCATCTCGAACAGGTCTTCTCCGCCGAATTGCACAGCGTCGACGGGGCCAGAGTGGCCACCGGCAAGGACTTCGACAGCACCGGCAAACCCAAAGGCGAGGTAATGGTCCTGGACGGGGACCAGGCGGTAGCTCTGGCCGAAGCGCTCACCGACTCCAGCTTCGCGGTGACCAAAGTGACCTCCAAGCCCTACAAACGAAGCCCCTACCCGCCGTTCCGCACCTCCACCCTCCAGCAGGAGGCAGGGAGGAAGCTGCGCTTCTCGTCGTCCCGGACGATGTCGGTTGCCCAACGTCTCTACGAGAACGGGTACATCACCTACATGCGGACCGACTCGGTCTCCCTCTCCGGCGCCGCGGTTGCCGCGGCCCGCTCCCAGATCTCCAAGCTCTACGGCGACGAGTACCTCTCGGCCCAGCCCAAGGTGTATACCTCGAAGGTGAAAGGTGCCCAAGAGGCTCATGAGGCGATCCGCCCCGCCGGGGAGACTTTCAAGACCCCCGAACAGGTGGCCCGCGAGGTGAGCTCGGACGAGTCGGCCCTGTACGACCTGATCTGGCGCAGAACCATTGCCTCACAGATGGCCGATGCCAAGGGGGTGAGCGTCTCGGTGCGTCTCGGGGCAGCGGCATCGACCGGTGAGGACACGGTGTGGAGCGCATCGGGGCGGACCATCACCTTCCCCGGCTTCCTCAAGGCGTACGTCCAGGGCTCCGACGATCCCAAGTCGGAAAGCGACGACCGCGAGAGCATCCTGCCGCCACTCCGCGAAGGCGACCCCCTGGCCGTCCAACGTCTCGAGCCGACCGGGCATGAGACACGACCCCCGGCGAGGTACACCGAGGCATCGCTGGTGCAACGTCTAGAAGAGTTGGGGGTGGGACGTCCCTCCACCTACGCCTCGATCATGACCACCATCCAGGACCGCGGGTACGTGTTCAAGAAGGGGACGGCCCTGGTGCCCACCTTCACCGCATTCGCCGTGGTCACCCTGCTCGAGCGGCACTTTCCCCGTCTCGTCGACTACGAGTTCACCGCGGCCATGGAGTCCGATCTCGATCGGATTGCCGAGGGGGAGGAGGAGTCGGTTCCCTGGCTCGCCGCCTTCTACTTTGGCGACGAAGGCCTGCGCCAGAACGTGGCCCGTCATCTCGACGAGATCGACCCCAAGCAGATCGGCACCATCCCCATCGGCGTCGACGAGGAAGGCATCGAGGTGTCAGCCCGGATCGGGAGGTATGGCCCATATGTGGAGCGTCTCACCGAGAGAGCGTCGATACCCGACGACCTGGCACCCGACGAGCTGACGATGGAGACGGCCATCGAGCTGATAGAAACCCAGAACGCCGGAGCCAAGATCTTCGGCACCGATCCGGAGAGCGGTCTCACCGTGTATGGGATGACCGGGCGGTTCGGGCCTTACGTCCAGTTGGGCGAACAGGAGGAAGGAAGCAAGGAGAAGCCGAAACGGGCTTCATTGCTACGGTCGATGCAGATGGACGAGATCGGGCTCGACGACGCCCTCAAACTCCTCTCCCTGCCCCGGATTGTCGGCCACGACGATGCCGAAGTCGAGATCGTCGCTCTCAACGGGCGTTACGGCCCTTACATCCAGAGGGGTGATGACCGTCGCAGCCTGGAGTCCGAGGAGCAGCTCTTCACCCTGACCACCGAAGAAGCCCTGGCGCTTCTCGCCGAGCCACCAAGACGGAGGGGTCAGGCCCGATCGTCCAATCTGGTCGAACTGGGCGACGACCCGGTCTCCAAGAAGAAGGTCACCGTCAAGTCTGGGCGGTATGGGCCGTACGTGACCGACGGGGAAGTCAACGCCTCCATTCCCAAGTCGGAAGACCCTGAGAGCTTGACCTTGGACAGAGCCGCCGAGCTTCTCGCCGCCCGGCGGGATCGTCTAGGCCGGTAGGGCCGCCGCCGGACTCCTCTGAGCACTGGCGGGAACCCACACGGGCTCAACCATCAGGCACCAGGGCCCGCCCGGAGCACTTCTAGAGGACGGTGGCCGCCATTTCGGCCAGGGGTGAGCGAACCGAGCGCTCCAGCGTGACATGCGCAAACAGGGGTGACCCCCGGAACTTCTCGATCAGGGCGGCCATCCCCCCGAATGGAGAAATGTAAGGGTTGTCCACCTGGGAGAGGTCGCCGCAAAAGACCACCTTGGAGTCACGGGACATCCTGGTGAGGATCACCTTGAGCGTGGGCAGCTCCAGGTTCTGGGCCTCATCGATGATGACGAATTCGCCGGTGATAGACCGGCCCCGCAGATAGGTGACCGCCGCCATCTCCAGCTCGCCCCGGTCGAGCAGCTCCTCGATCGCTCCCCGGGCGCCATCGACCCCGGCATCGGAGAACAGGGCGTAGAGGTTGTCGTGGACCGCGGCCATCCACGGAGTCAGCTTCTCATTGAGGTCACCGGGGAGGAACCCCACCTCCTGACGTCCCACTGCGACCAGGGGCCGGTAGACCGAGACCCGTCGGTACCGGCCCTGCTCCAACACCTGTTCCAGAGCGGCAGCCAGTGCGAGGAAAGTCTTCCCGGTGCCAGCCATCCCCATCAGCGAGACCGCGGGGATGTCGGGGTCGAGAAGCTGGTGCATCGCCACCGTCTGAGCCAGGTTCTTGGGCTCGACACCAAAAGCCCTGACATGGGTGGGGACCCTCTCCACCACCACCTCCGGATCGGTCTCGATGATCCGGGCCAAAGCCGAACGCGAGGTGCCGTGGCGGAGAACCACGAACTCATTGGCAACTGCGTCGACACGCTCCAACTCGATCTTCCCCTCGTCAAAAAGGCGGTCGATGGTTTCGGCACTTGTCCGATGCTCGACCAGGCCAGCCCTGACCTGTTCGACTGGAGCGGTGTCGGCCCGGTAGTCCTGCACCTGGACGCCCAGCTGCGCCGCCTTTATCCGGAGAGAAGCGTCTTTGGTGACCAGGACGGCTTTCTCGGCGACGTCCAGGTTGAGACAGGTGGCCAGGATCCGATGGTCGGGGGTGTGGGGATCGAGGACCGCGGGAAGACGGTCCGAGGCGATCCGGTTGATCTCGATCCGCAGAGTCCCCCCACCAGGCAGGCTCACCGGGTCGCGGAGACCCCCGGGCCCCGATGCTCCGAGCTCTTCGAGAAGCCGGATTGCCCCCCGGGCGTTGCTCCCCACCTCGTCCATCCTGGTCTTCATCCGGTCGAGCTCCTCGACCACGACCAACGGGAGAACCACGGGATGCTCGTCGAATCGAAGGAGTGACCGGGGATCGGCAAGCAGGACGCAGGTGTCGAGGACGAATGTGGAAGCCACCGGGGAGGATTCAATCGCTTGCGACGCCAACCCCGACAGCTTCACGACTCGGCCCGAGAATTACAAGGATCTCGCAACGGCTTCGCCCCGGCGTTCCAGCATCGCTCGACGCTGCTCCCCCTCCGGCCCGGACCAGTCGACCTTCCACACCAAACGACCAGATCACCGTCTACCGGCCACCCACCTACGGACCGCGTCCACCGGTCTCGCGTTGAGCACCCGGTCGGCGGTGACCCAGCCTCGCTGGGCATAGGACACCCCGTAGTCCATCCGACCCAGGTCCCTGACATGATGGGAATCGGTGTCGATGACGACGTCGACTCCGGCGGCCATCGCCTGGCGGGCCACCTCGGCTGTGGCGTCGAGACGATCGAGGGCGCCGTTGATCTCCAGGGCAACCCCGGTGGCCACCAGGGCCTCGAGAACTACGGGGACATCGAGCTCCACCCCGGGGCGTCTCCCCACGTAGCGCCCGCTGAGATGCCCGATGGCGTTGACTGCCGGATCGTGGAGGGCGGTAAGGATCCGGGCGGTCTGCTGGTCGGCGGTCAGATCGAAGTGGCTGTGTATCGAGGCTACGCAGTAGTCGAACTCGAGGCGGAATGACGGGTCGTAGTCGAGACCGCCGTCGGGACCGATGTTCAACTCGCAGCCAAAGAGGAGGTCGACCTCTTGGTACTTTTCGTCGAGTGCCCGGATCCGATCGCGGTGGGCGATCATCTCCTCCCGGGTCGAGCCGTTGATCGCCAGGTCCTCTCCATGGTCGGTGAAGGCCACATAGCGGTACCCGGCGGCGATGGCGGCCTCCACCATCTCCTCGAGCCCCGACCGCCCGTCCCCGGAACGGTCGGAGTGGTAGTGGAGATCCCCGACGATCGCACCCCGGGTGATCAGGTCGGGGAGCCCGGTCCCGGCCGCCGCCTCCACCTCCCCACTCCCTTCACGGAGCGGTGGGGGGACGTATTGCATCCCCAGGGCGGCATAGATCTCTTCTTCGGTGCTCGAGGCCACCACTGTGTCTCCGTCGAACAATCCGTATTCGCTGAGCAACCACCCCCGGTCGATAGCTCGCTGCCGCAGAGCGATGTTGTGGGTCTTCGAGCCGGTGAAGTAGAGAAGGGCCGAGCCGAGCTGGTCGGGTCGCACGGTGCGGATATCGACCTGGAGCCCCTCGCGAGTTAGGAACGAAGTCTTGGTGTCCCCGGCACCGATCACCTCCGCCACCTCGGGGTAGGCGAGCACCGCTCCGCTCACCGCCGCAGGGTCGGCGGTGGCGACCACGATGTCGATGTCACCGATGGTTTCGGAGAACCGTCGGATCGACCCACACGGAACCGCCCGGTCGACGCCGGGGACCGTGCGAATCCGCTCGGCCAACGATCGTGCCAGCCCCATCACATCGACCAACGGGGTGCGGCGGTCCTTGCCATGGAGACCAAGCCGTTCGATCGCCTTGGCGATCTTCTCTTCTGACTTCTCCCCGAGTCCGGGCAGGCCGCGCAGCTGCTGTGACACCACGGCCTCCTTGAGACTTTCGATGTCCTCGACACCGATCCGCTCTCGTAACATCTTCAAGGTCTTCGGGCCCAAACCCGGGATCCTGGTCAGTTCGACGAAAGGGGGCGGGTACCGCTCGCGGAGGTCCTCCAGCTTGCCCACCTTCCCGGTTGCCTCCAGCTCGAGGATCTTCTCCGCCGTCGAGTTGCCCACCCCCTTGATCCCGGTGAGCTCGGCTTTGGACAATCCGGCGAGCTCGCCGGTGTGACTCTCTATACCGGCGATGGCGGCCTCGTAAGCCCGGACCTTGAAGGCTTGTGGGGAGCCCTCGTCGAGGGAGGTGAGACGGGCGAGCTCTGCCAGCATTCGAATTATCTCGGAACGTGTGACCACCGGCCGAGGATATCGGTCAACGGCCCAACCAGGCCTCCGGGTCGAATTCGGCTCGTGAAGCGGCCATCACCTCCAGCCAGCCGAAGACCGGGACCTCGACCCGGACAGAGGTGCGGACGGTGACCACCCTGACCGACAGACGAGGATCGACCGCACAGGCACAATCGGCGAGCGTTGCCCCGTTGAGGACTGCGGCCGCGGAAGCTTCGGTCCTGGGACTGGCCGACCGGCCAGTCCCCGGGTAGGTGGCCACCGCGGCAGCCAGGGCCGCAGCGTCGGCGGCCAACGAAGCCTGGGCCCTCGCCGCATAAAGCGCTCCCACCGACCCGGTAGCGACGAGACACACCCCGAGAAGAGCCACCACCGCGGTCGTCACGATGGTGGCGGAACCCCTCTCGGTCACCGCTCGACCAGCATCGAAGCCGATGCGGTGAGGTCGACTCCAAAGTCACCGGGAAATGGTGGGCCGAGCCTGTGTCTCAGCTGGACCACGACTCGCGCCGGTTGACCGGGGATCGAAGGCCGGGTAACCCCCACCCGCACCCGGTCCCTGACTGCCGGCGACAATGCCGCCACCACTGCATCGACTGCCCGAGCCGGGTCGGGAGTCGTGGCGGCTACCCGGACCCCGTCCCGGGCCGCCCCCACCAGCTCGATCCGTGCCCGGGCCAGCGACACCACCTGGAGCCCGGCGACCAACACCAGGATGACCATCGGGATCACCAGGAAAAACTCCACGGTGACACTCCCCCTCTCAGATGTCAGAAGCGGCCGACCACCCACTGGATCACTCTCCCGAAGAGGTTGCCCAGCATGTTCCCGCCACTGCCATTCTGCAGCCAGCGCAGGGCGATGATGGCCAGTGCGGTGGCCGCCAGGATGACCAGGAAATATTCGACAGTCGCCTGACCCCGCTCTCCATCGAGACGGCCCGACAACCAGTTCCACATATGTGTCATTGCAGACACTCCTTCCTCCGGTGGCCGACCGGGTGCGGGGAGAAGTGCGAAGCTCAAGACCAGCCCCCAAGCAGGTCCCGGTACAGACCAAGCAACGACGGGGCATAGAGAAGAACGACCAGACCGGGGAGCATCAACAGGGTGACCGGGACCATGAGCCGGGTAGGGAGCGACCGCGCCCTCGACAGGCGGCGGGCCCGCTCTTCGGCGAGGTCGTCCTCGATCAGCCGACGAACCGTTTCCGACAACGAAGACCCCGACCGCTGAGCCCGAGCCAACTGGGCCACCACCGGTCTGAGCCCTTGGGGAGCGTATCTCACCGCGGCAGTCAGTCCACCGACCGATGCCATCCGTGCCACCGAGCCCAAGCCCTCGTGCTCCGGCAGGGCTCTCGATGCCCCCTGGATGGCCGCCAGAACCGATTGACCCGAGCGAAGCTCAACGAGGAGGAGAATCAGAACCACCCGTGTTGAAGGGGGCACCGAGCCACCACGCCGGCGCGGCCTTCGCCACTTGAGGATGACGACCGCCAGGGCCGCCCATGCCAGCAATCTCACCTCGCCCTCCACATGACCAGGCCAACCCCGAGGAGGCCGGCAACGAAGAGAGCCAGCCCACCGAACGCGACCAAACGTTGTTGGGAGTTGGCGAACATGGCAGCGAGGTCGCCGGATGCCCACCGCCACCCGAGGTAGACCAGGGGAACGCCGGCGAAGATTCCGGCGGCAGCACGAGCCGGTGCCGACGCCACTCTGACCTCGCGGCGGATCTCCTCGTGGGCGATGGCCAGGGTTCCGACCTCGTCGAACAAATCGGCGGCCGAGGCCCCGGTTCGAGCGGCGCTCTCCACTGTGATCGCCAACTCCGCGGCGATCGCCGGGAACTCGGCTGCGGTCACCACACCCAGATCGGTCAGGTCTCCCGAGTCGACCTCGGCGGCGACCGACGGCAACCCCACCGCGGTCGCCGAGCCTGCCAGAGCCTGACGCAGAGACGAGCCGGAGCGCAGCTCGGAGGCGACCCCGTCGCAGAACAGCGCGGCCCGATTCCCCCCTTCTCGTGTCGCTGCCCAAGCGACGAT
>CAYZKF010000047.1:3324-10293 GCA_964479135.1 uncultured Acidimicrobiaceae bacterium | reverse complement strand
ATCGGGCCCCGCGCCTCGTACTCGAAGTTCGCTTCGGTCAGTTGGTGGGTGGCCTCGCTGACATGCACCCTGCCTGGCAGGCCCATCGACTGGAGCCGGGCGGCGAGGTTGACCGTGTTCCCCCAGACGTCGTAGGCAAACTTGCGACTTCCGATCACCCCACCGGATGCAGGTCCCGAGTTGACTCCGATCCTGATGGCCAACCCCGAGTCTCCCCACAGGTCTTTTGTCTCTTCGATCATGCTCAGTCCCAGATCGACGACTTTGACCGCGTGACCGTCGAGAGGCTCGGGAAGGCCTCCGGCGGCCATGTAGGCGTCCCCGATGGTCTTGATCTTCTCCAGCCCTCGTTCCGCCACCAGATCGTCGAAGGAGACAAACAGTCTGCTGAGGAGTCGAGTCACCTCGGTCGGGCTCAGTCGAGCCGAAAAGCTGGTGAAACCTTGGAGGTCGGCGAAGAGGACCGAAACCGACGGGTAGGAGTCGGCGATCGGAGACTCGCCTCGTCGGAGACGCACCGAGATCGAGGCGGGCAAGATGTTGAGGAGGAGACGCTCGGTCTCCTCCTTCTCCTCCTGGAGCTCGGCGGACTGCTCGGAGATGACCAGTCGCTGGAAGTGCACCCTTCGTCGCTCGCTCTCCGAGCGCCGCAGGGCGAGAACGCTGCCAACCGAGGCCGCGGCGAAGAGGAACACATCGAGCGCGAGCGAGCCACCTCCGTCGTAGGTGATCACGACCGTCATGTAGCCGACCGCAATGAGCACGGTGCGCATCAAGGCGAACACGAACCTGGTGCCGGCTATGAAGCCGAAGGCGTAGAGGAGCATGACGGAAGCCACTGCGTAGCCCCTGAAGAAGTCGGCCGCCGCGGCCAGGGCCACGATCACCAGTCCGTTTCCCACGGTCAGCCAGGCGATGGCGAAGTGCTGACGGTCGAGGGTCTTGGCGGTCCGTCCGAACCAGTAGCAGGCGAGGGAAGCAACCGACATTGCACCCGCCGACGTCCAGGCAACGACGGTGGGGACAGTGGTCGCCAGGGGAATGATCACGGCTCCGATGGCCCAGAGGATGGCCGCGGCCAGGGCGGTGATCTTGAACCCGGGCCTGCCCTTGGCTCCCTCTTCGAGCTGGAACTGCCGCTCCAGGTCGTCGTCGACGAACCTCAGGGTGAACCGGTGGAGCTCTCCCCGTTCCGACATGGCCACGGCCCGACCTTCTTCGAGTTCGCCTCTGGTCACCACCGTGGCACCGAGGCTACCCATCCCCCGGTGGGCAGGGCGATCCTGCGGCGAGCTTTGCCCACAGGTATCGTCGCCCCCCGAATGAGCCCGTCGGCCCACTCTTCGGGTGATGCCAGCGACCGCGCCCGGCTGATGTCGGCCCTCGGGGGAGGTGCCCTCATCGGCTTCCTCGAGGTCGCCTTCCTGGTCTCTTTCGCCGCCCTCGTCTTCGCCGGGGCGGCCCCCGGGGAACTGGCCCGGGGTGCGGGTTTCATGTTGGCAGGAGCTGCGGTGCTCAATCTGATCGGAGCACGCTGGAGCTCGCTTCCCGGGGCGGTGGTGATGCCTCAGGACACTTCCACCGCCATCGTCGCCGCCACGGTTGGAACCTTCCTGGTCGCGGTCGAACCCGGTCAAAGGTTCGGATCGACGGTCCTCTTCATCGCCGTCTGCACCGGGCTCACCGGCCTGGCCATGGTGGTTCTCGGTGTGTTCCGACGGGGTGGGTTGATCAGGTTCATCCCCCTGCCGGTGATCGGCGGATTTCTGTCGGGTACCGGCTACCTGCTGGTGATGGGTGGTATCGACGTGGTGAGCGGGGGTTTCGACTTCAACTCGACTTCGATCGTCGCCCTGGCCGCGGCGGTTGTGTTTGCCGTGGGCTTGTTGCTCGCCTTGCGACGCCGGCCCGGTGTGGCACTGGTCCCCGGAGCCGTCGTCGGGGCGATTGTGGTCTTTTTCCTGGCCCTGCTCGTCTCGGGCACCACGCTGCAAGATGCCCGGGCTCTCGGGTTGCTCACCTCATCGGCGGACGCCGCACTCGGGCTCCCCATCGATCTGCTTCGGTCGGCCGATTGGTTGGTGCTGGGCCGGGGCCTGGGCGGGCTGGTGACCGTGCCGCTGGTGGCCATCCTGGCGATGTTGCTCAATGTCAGCGCCCTGGAGCTGATCGCCGAGTCGGACGCCGATCTCGACAGAGAGCTGCGCGGCGTCGGGGTGGCCAACATTGCCGCTGCCTTCACCGGAACCACCGCCGGTTATCACGGTCTCGGCTTGACCGCTCTGGGATACCGGGTCGGAGTGGCGAGCCGGCTGGTCCCGGTGACTGCGGCCGGAGTGTGTCTGGTGGCTGGCCTGATCGGCGACTCGCTGATCTCGGTGGTGCCCATTCCCCTGATCGGGGCGATGCTGGTCTTCTTAGGCCTTGGATTCATCACAGATTGGCTGGTCGACGCCAGGCGGCAGATGACCGGGCCGGAGGTGTTCTTGATGGTCGCGATCGTGGCGGCGGTGGCCACCATCGGATTCCTGGCCGCGGTCGCCTTGGGCATGGTGGCTGCGGTCATCATCTTCGTGGTCGCCTACAGCAGAGTCGACCCGGTGCGTCACCTCACCACCGGGGCCGAGCTCCGTAGCTCAATCGACCGCCCTCCCACCGCCCAGGAGATCCTCGACGCGAAGGCGGAGTCGATCCTCATCGTGGAACTCCAGGGGTTTCTCTTCTTCGGAACCTCGAAGGCCGTGGTGGAACGGGTGGCGGCGTTGATCGACGAGAGAGAAGTGCTCTCCCTGTTGGTCGACCTCCGCCATGTCGACGGCGCCGACTCCACTGCGGTGGCCGCCTTGGCCAAGCTGGCCCGGCTCGCCCGGAACAAGTCGTGTCTCTTCGTGGTGTGTGACATCCCCGGGGCGCTGCGCACCGAGCTGGTCGAGGCGCTCGCTCCATATCCCGAGGCTTCGCTCAGTATCGACCTCGACCATGGCCTGGAGCTGGCCGAGGAGGCGGTGATCGGGGATGTGGTCGATGCCCGGGGGTGCAGCTTGGGGGAGGTCTTCGGGAGGGCGGAGTGGGAGAGGATCCGGCCCCACCTCGGCGTGGTCAGGGCCCGACCTGGCGAAGAGGTGATTGGTTTCGGCGAGAGCTCGGTGGGGATCCTCCTGGTGGAGCGGGGAAGGATCGTCACCGAGATCCCGGCCAATGAGGGCTGGCGCCGGGTCAGATCATCGGGACCGGGCGCAGTCGTGGGCGAGATGTCCCTCTACCGCTCGGGAGTTCGCAGCGCCCGAGTGGTGGCGGTGGAGCCCAGCATCCTCCTCTCCCTCGATGAGGCAGCCATCGCCAGGATCGAACGGGAGGACCCGGTGCTGGCGGTGCATCTCCACCGGACCATGGCCGGAGTCCTCGCCGAGCGGGTGGTGGCTGGGAACGCCGCGGTTGCGGCCCTGCTCCGCTGAACTCGGTCACCGAGGCCGGAGCATCTAGTGGTGCGTTGAGGCCCGATGAGCCTCCCCAAGATGGCACTTCTCTAAGGCTGGCTGCGGCGCAGAACGTCTCGGATCTCGGTGAGGAGGATTATCTCCTCCGAGGAGGTCTCGGGTGTGGTGTCGGGCTGCTCACTGAACCGGCGCTTCAAGGTGTTGTACGGCTTGACCACGAAGAGGAACAGGGCGAGCGCTACCAGGAAGAAGGAGATCACCGCACTGAGGAAACTCCCGTAGCGGATCTCGGAATCGCCGATCGAAACGACGAGGGTTGAGAAGTCGGGCTGGCCGACGACGCCGGCGATCAACGGTGTCAGCACATCCTCGACCAGGGAGTTGACGACGGTGGCGAATGCGACTCCCAGCACGAATCCCACGGCGACGTCGAGGAGGTTGCCTTTGAGGGCGAACTCTTTGAATTCCTTGAACATCAATCCTCCACGGCCGGTGCGGCGAGCCTACGCTCGGTGGTCCCGTCCTGGAAGTTGGATGTATCTCCACACTCGGAGCGCCAAGTCGCCGCCCAGGTCTCGAGGGCGATGAGCCCGGATCCACGCAAGGGTCGGGTGGTGGCATCCCATCGCATCGCCTCATCGGCGTTCCTCCTCGCCGGAGGTTTCGGGCTGGTCGCCCTGGGGTGGGCGATCTGGGTGCTGGTTAGGGGCGGTACCTGGTGGGGGCCGATCCACGCCTTTCTCGCCGGCACCGTGCTCCTCGCCATCTCCGGCGCCACTCAACTCTTCACCATCACCTGGGCGGCTGCTCCGGCTCCGTCCTCCACGGTGTCCACGGCACAACGGCGGGTGACCCTGACCGGCGTGATCCTGGTCTTGGCCGGCGTCGCCACCGGTACCCGTTGGACTTCGGCGTTGGGGACGGTCGGGGTCATCGTGGGTATCGGTCTACTCGCCCTCTCCCTGGTGAGCGCGGTGCGTCGCAGTCTCCTCCGCCGCTACGACCTCGCCTCACGCTTCTATCTCCTGGCGTTGGGTTCGGGTGCAGTCGGCGTCACCTTGGGCGGCGTCATGGCCGCCGGGTGGGCCGGGGACCATTACTCCAGCATCCGCCTGACCCACGCCCGGCTCAACCTGGTCGGGTTGGTCGGGTTCGTCATCGTGGGCACGCTGCCCACCATCCTCCCCACCTTCGCCCGGCATCGTTCCGTCTCGGGTAGAGAAGTTCTGGCAGCCTGGTGGCTGGCGTTGGCCTCGGCTGTTTCGATGGTGGTCGGGTTATATCTCGGGCCGGTAGCCCTCGGTCTCGGGGTGGCCGGCGCCGGTGTCGCTCTCGTCGTGGTGCTGGTGGGGGTGATCGGTCGGCTGGGGAGACGGGGGTTGCAGGGCCGGCTCTCCTATCTTCAGGTGGCTCTGGGTTGCGTCTGGCTGGCAGCCTGGGCGCTGGTCGACGGTGGCCGACTCGTTTCCGGGGAGATGGCGCCCCCGTTTGCCGGGTGGACCGGGGCCGCGGTGGTGGCTGGTGTTGGCCAGGTGCTCCTCGGGTCATTGGGTTATCTGGTGGCGGTCCTCGCTGGACCCCCGCCACGCCTCGGCCGCAACCTCTACCGGACCAACGGCCGTCCCTGGATTCCCCTGATTCTGGCCAACATGGCTGGAATCGCCCTGGTCCTGGGTTGGGGCCCGGCGGCCGGCGTCGGTATCGCCCTCTGGGTGGTCGACTTCACCGTGCGTCTGGCCAGTTTGGAGTGGAGGCATCGGCCGACATAGCCCCTACTGCCATTATTCACGAGGACAACCCCGAGAGTCGCCAGCTCAACCGACGGGTGGAGATTCTGGTCCCCACCGACCGAGCCTTGCCCGGGTTTTAGGCCAGTACGCCAGCAGGTCGGCTCAATTGGCCTAGGCACCCGTCGTATCCTCGGCCGGGTGACCGGCCGACACAGAGTGGACATGACGGTGACCGCAGTGCTCTCGATCTCCGTATTGGTGGCGTGCACTCCGACAACCCACCCAACCACCACCACACCGGTTCCCGCGACGTCGACATCCACGACTCCGGTCACTACCACTCCTCCAGCCGATCCCCGACTCCCCGGCGTGGTGGCTCCGGAGTTGTGGCCCGGGCTGGACCCGGCACTCGCCCTCGACCCCGAGGTGGAGAGACGTATCGACGAGTTGATCGCGGCAATGACCGTCGAGGAGAAGGTGGGCCAGATCATCCAGGGAGATATCGCGGACACGACTCCCGACGACGTTCGCACCCATCGTCTCGGGTCGGTACTCGCCGGAGGTGGTTCTTATCCGACTTCGGGATACAACGCTCCCGCCGAGGAGTGGCTCGCCCTCGCCGACGCCTTCCACGAGGCGTCTGGCGCCGTCGGCATCCCGGTGCTATTCGGGATAGATGCGGTGCACGGGCACAGCAACGTGGTCGGGGCCACCCTGTTCCCCCACAACATAGGTCTTGGGGCGACTCGCAACCCCGACCTGGTCCGGGAGATAGGGCGGATCACCGCCACCGAGATCCGGGTCACCGGCATGGATTGGTCGTTCTCACCGGTGGTGGCGGTCCCCCAGGATGATCGGTGGGGACGCACCTACGAGGGGTTCTCGGAGTCCCCGCTTCTGGTCGCGGAGATGGCGGCGGCCATGGTCGAAGGCCTCCAGGGAACGGTGGGCGATGCCGGGTTTCTCGACAGCACCCGGGTGGTGGCGACGGTGAAGCACTTCCTCGGTGACGGTGGGACCACCGCCGGTGTCGACCAGGGCGACACCGCAGTCACCGAGTCCATCCTCGCCGACGTCCACGCCGCCGGGTTCTACACCGGTCTCGCCGCCGGGGCCCAGAGCGTCATGGTCTCCTTCAGTAGCTATCAAGGTGTGCGGATGCATGCCAACCAGAGCCTGCTCACCGGTGTGCTCCGCGACCGGATGGGTTTCGACGGCCTTCTCCTCGGTGACTGGAACGGTCATGGCCAGGTCCCCGGGTGCAGCAACGAGAGCTGTCCCCTGTCGATCATCGCTGGAGTGGACATGTTGATGGCCCCCGATTCCTGGCGGGGTCTGTATGCCAACACCCTGGCCCAGGTTGAATCGGGAGAGATCCCCATGGAGCGGCTCGACGAGGCGGTGCGGAGGGTTCTGCGGGTCAAGACCCGGTCGGGGCAGCTCGACGCCCCCCGACCCTCGGAAAGGGAGCTGGGAGGCCGTTTCGACCTTCTCGGCGCCCCCCAGCACCGGGCGGTCGCCCGTCAGGCCGTACGGGAGTCGCTGGTGTTGCTCAAGAACCAGGAAGGCATTCTTCCTCTCCATCCCAACTCCAGGCTGCTGGTGGCGGGTAGGGGCGCCGACGACATGGGTATCCAGGCCGGGGGGTGGACTCTAACCTGGCAGGGGACCGGGACTCGCCGCGGCGACTTCCCCAACGCCGAGACGATATGGGAGGCGATCTCCTCCCATGTAGAGGCGGTAGGGGGGACCGCCGAGCTGTCGCTCGACGGTGAATACTCCCAACGCCCCGACGCCGCCAT
>CAYZKF010000047.1:1415-3314 GCA_964479135.1 uncultured Acidimicrobiaceae bacterium | reverse complement strand
CATCGTCGTTTTCGGCGAGGATCCCTACGCCGAGTGGCTCGGTGATCTTCCCGACCTCCGTTACCGACCCGGGGACGAAACCGACCGGGAACTGCTGAGAAGGCTCAGCGACGACGGCATTCCGGTGGTTGCGGTGTTCCTTGGGGGCCGGCCCCTCTGGCTGAACCGGGAGATCAATGCCGCCGATGCCTTCGTGGTCGCCTGGCTGCCAGGATCGGAGGGTGGTGGGGTGGCCGACGTGTTGCTCGGAGACACGTCGGGCGCGGTCCGCCACGACTTCGTGGGGAGACTGGGCTTTTCCTGGCCGGGGACCGCCGCCCAGTATGCGAACAACGTCGGCTCCGAGCCTTACGACCCGTTGTTCCGTTTCGGTTACGGCCTTACCTACGCCGACGACGGCAACCTGGGACCGCTCTCCGAGGAGTCTGGACTCTAAGTGCACTAAGGCGGGGTCCTTGGGGCTTCCGACGGCTCCGGCCATCGCCGCGGCGTGTCCTGCTCTTTGGACTCGATCCCGATCCCGGAACCGGCGACCGAACTCGGTGTGTACATCGGCCGTCTGGCGTCTGCCCCTCGTGGGTCTCGGAACGACCTCGTACCGTTGGCCTGGACGAATTGGAGGCGACTATGTCGCAAGCCCCACCAACCCCCATATGGATCAGCGAGAACGGATGAATGGTCCAACCTCAGGACTGGGTCATCGCACCTGTCCCCCTCCCTGGTGGCTGACCAGCTGGTCAGGTAGCCGTTCCAGTCTCCAGGTGGAACCGGGCCAGGGGTGAGACGGTGCCGTTGACCACCGCCTCGACGAGGTGCTCTCCCGGGTAGGGGGTGCGGGTGGTGTGTTCGGCGACCGAGATTCTCTTGGTCAGCCGCACCTCCTCGTCGGGCGCAAGCTCGACTTGTCTCACCTTGAACACCTTGGGTGATGTGGAGCCGTTGGCCTTGACGAAGTGGACCTTGAGATCGACGTTGTAGGAGGCTTTTGTCGCACCGATGTTCCGAAGTGTGAGACCGACCTCCACGTGCCCCCCGATGACCGGTCTGGCCGGCTCGATCTCGCCCCCCGAGACTTGGGCGGTGTCTCCGGTGCCGAAGCCGAGAATGGCGAGGGCGGCCCGGTCGCCGCGCTTGACCGCGGTCCGGAGGGCGTGACGGATCAGGCTTTGCCTCTCCGGAGAGGCGTCGATGGACCAGCCCCGGCACACTTCGACGAGGCGGTCGGGGTGGTCCTTGCCGATATCGTTGAGGTTGTTGGCCACGCTGCGTCGCACCATCGCTGCCGGATCGTCTTTGAGCAGTTCGAGCAATTCGATCACCGGGGTGGGGTCGACGAAAGCCGGCAGACGCGGCGCCCAAGGAAGTCGAGGCCGGGTCCCCTCGGAGACGAGTCTCCGGACATGGGGGTTGGCGTCCGAAGCCCACGCTCTGAGCCGGGCGAGGGTCCGGTCGGGCTCATCGATGAGGAACACCCGGATCGAGAATTCACAGGTGAGCCGCTGGGTCAACTGGTGCTGGGCCCACATGGCGGTCTCCCAATGTCCTCGACCTCGATCGGCGATGTAGAAGACGTGAGGTAGGTAGAGGAAGGCGTCCAGACCCAGTCCCATGACCTCGTCACCGTCGATGGGGGGTCCCAGGGATTCCACCAGGATCGGTGCGGCTTCTTCGAAGTCCTCGGGGAGATGGTCGACCAGAGAGTCGGCGATGTGACGCGCCCGCGGGGTCAGCTCCAGCGAGTCGAACCCGTCATTGGCCGAAGCGATGAACGAATCGGCGTCGAACTCGGGGTATACCGGTGAGATCATCTCGGCGATCCGGTCGATCACGTCGGGCCCGTACCGGTTCTTCAGCGGCTCGGCCAGAGGTCCTCCAGGTTCTCCGTCATGGGGCTTTGAC
>CAYZKF010000047.1:0-1315 GCA_964479135.1 uncultured Acidimicrobiaceae bacterium | reverse complement strand
GTGAAGAAGGCCCCGATGTAGACGCCCGCCAGGACCACCACACTGCCGATGACGAAGCTGGGTGTGATCCGCTCGTCGAAGGCGATGGCGGCGAGAACGACGGTGACCAGAGGCATGAGGAGGGTCACATAGGACACCGCCGACGCCGTCCAGCGCTGCAGGGTGAACAGGAACAGGGCGAACATCACCACCGAGCCGAAGACCACCAAGTAGCCGGTGGCGAGCCAGGTGGCAGCGGTCTGCGGCACGGTCAGAGGCTCGCCGGCCACCAGGGACAAGATGACGAGCACCACCGCTCCGGTGAGCATCGCCACCGCATTGGTGGCGAAAGGGTCGCTCTCGGGGATCGACTTGGCGATCACCCCGGACTCGGCGATGGCGACCGCGGCGAGTAGGACGAGCAACATCGATCCGATGGGCACATCGGCCTGCACCTGATCGATGAAGACTATTGCTACCCCGGCGACGGCGATCAGGGCCCCGAGCAGACCCTGAAGGCGAAAGCTCTCTTGCCGGTGAAGGAGCGCCAGCCCGAATGTGAACAGTGGGGTCAGGGCGATCATCACCATCACCGTGCCCGCCGGTACCTGTTGAATACCGGTGTAGAGCAACCCGTAGCTGGCTGCGAACCCGAGAAGCCCGTAGAGGGCGCCCCCGGCGAGGGTTCGACCGCGGCCGAACTTTCTCGACGTGGCGAGGACTATCCCCACCAGGAGCAGCCCGGCGGCGGCGAAACGGAGGCCCGCTCCCCAAAAGGGCGCCAGTTCCTGGACTGTCTGTTTGACTGCGACCGCGTTGGTCCCACCCAACACGACGGTGACTGCGAAGGCAACGACGGCGACCCGTGGGGGCCCGGCCGGTGATCGAGAGTCGGTCACGGCTGGCGACGATATCAGACCGATGGTCCCCGCCGGCGACCGACCGCATGAGCCTCTCGGTCTGCGGTGGCGACGCCGGCAACCTAGATGTTCGAACTGTTTCACGCTGGAAACGCGTGCCCCGAAACGCTGCTATTCCCGATAGACGTTTCCAACCACGGTAGGGCAATGCCCTTGTGGCCCCTCGGTTCGCACCCCAGGGGTGGCTCGTCTGCTGGGGTGGGCGTGCGGTGAGGCTCGGCGTGTCCACGCATGGAGCAGGGTGAACCCCGGGGATGCGACGAACCCTCCTGCAACCCCGTTCCACGCCGCATGGCGACTCGATCGACACCTTGATCGGAGCGGTGGCCCACCGGGAGAACCGCCCGCTGGCCCTACCTCCGATGCCCTGCGATAATCACAGCTCCCGCGCCCGTAGCTCAATTGGATAGAGCGTC
>CAYZKF010000046.1:0-10294 GCA_964479135.1 uncultured Acidimicrobiaceae bacterium | reverse complement strand
AACGTCTCGGCAGCCGAAGCAGCCCTCGCCCAAGCCGAGGCGTCGCTGGCCGCGGCTCCGCCCGCTGAGCAGGCGACCGCCCAGGAGGCGGTCGACGCTGCTCGCGTCGCGCTGCAAGACGCTCGTCAAGTCCTCGACGATGCCGAGTTCGACCGGACCCGGACGTCCGTCGAGCAAGAAGCCATGGTCCGCGCGGCCTCCGATGCGGTGGCAGTGGCGAAGGCTGCCCTCGCCGATCTGCAACGAGGGGCGGACACTTCGGCGCTCCAGCGCCAGATCACCACGGCTGGCCAGGAGCTCACCGACGCCCAGAGAGATCTAGCCGATCTGGAGTCGCGGCTTGGCACCTGGCTGCCCGCCGGGGAAGTGGTGTTCGTGCGACGGCTGCCGGTGCGGGTCAACCAGGTGACTGCGGGGAGGGGCGATGTCATCTCCAGTTCATTCCTGGTGGTTTCGGGCTCGGAGCTCTCATTGCGGTCATCGGTGGCCGAACGGGACGCTGCCCGGGTCGAGATGGGCATGGCGGTGCGCATTGAACATCCCGGGACCGGCGAGTTCATCCAGGGGGTCGTATCGGCGAAGGCGGAACGCGCCGGGACCAACAATGTCGCCGCCGACCGCGTCTACCTCGAGATCGAGCCCGATTCGCTTCCCTCCGAGATCATCGGCTCCAACGTTCGTATCGTCATCCCGGTCAGTTCGACCGGCGGGAGGGTCCTTGCTGTTCCCAACGCCGCCCTCTCCGCCACCGCAGACGGGACCAGCATCCTCCAGGTGGAAGAGCCTGGGGGGCGTCTCCGCACGGTGAGGGTCGAGCCCGGCCTGTCGGCGGGAGGGCTCGTCGAAGTGACTCCGGTCGAGGGTGCCCTCGCTGTCGGCGACCGGGTGGTGGTGGGTCGAGACGGCTCGTCCACCGGGCTGGCCCCGGTCGAAGAGACCGAAGCGGGCGAGGGATGACGACCGCGGTCGTCGACCTGGTCGGGGTGGGTCGAAGCTTCTCCGCCGGCGACGTGAAGGTGCCCGCTCTCTCCGATGCCACGCTCCGCATCGACCGCGGCGAGTACGTGGCCGTGACAGGCCCTTCTGGATCGGGCAAGTCGACGATGCTCAACATCCTCGGGCTGCTCGATCGCCCCACCGAAGGGAACTACCGATTCGAGGGAATCGACACGGCCGAGCTCACCGAGGGCCAGCGCGCCGGGTTACGGGGCCGTCGGATCGGCTTCGTCTTCCAGGCCTTCCACCTGCTGGCCCATCGCACGGTGTTGGAGAACGTGCTGCTCTCGACCATCTACAACGGAATGCCTCGACCCGAACGCCTTCCGGCAGCGCGTGCCGCTCTCGACCAGGTCGGGCTGACGCCCCGTGTCGACTTTCGGCCCACCCGTCTCTCCGGTGGAGAGCGTCAGCGGGTCGCCATCGCCCGCGCCCTGGTGGTTCGTCCTGCGGTGCTCCTCGCCGACGAGCCCACCGGCAATCTCGACACCGGGACCAGCGCCGGGGTCTTGGACTTGTTCGCCGAGCTCCGCACCGCGGGTCTGACATTGATCGTGGTGACCCACGACGACCAGGTGTCGGGCCACGCCGATCGCGCGATCCATCTCCGCGACGGCCGCGTCGAGGCGGCATGAGCACACCGATAGAGGTGGTGGCGCCGGCTCGGATGTCGGGGGTCGACCTCATCTCCGAGTCGGTGGCGGGCATGTTCGCCAGGCCGGGGCGAACCATGCTCACCGTGCTCGGAACCGTGTTGGGGATCGGGGCCCTGGTGGCCACTCTCGGCGTCGCCAAGACCGCGGGCAACCAGATCGTGGGGCGTTTCGACGAGCTGGCGGCGACCTCCGTGGTGGTCACCAACGAGTCGATATTCGGGGGTCCGCAGCGGGTTCGTATCCCCTCCGACGCCGAAACCCGCCTGACCCGGCTCAACGGGGTGAATTCCGCGGGGTCGATGGGAACGGTCGATGTGGGTGGGAAGTTGCTTCGGTCGGTGCCGATCGCCGACCCTCTCGCCCAGACCGAATTCCAGATCAGCGTGTACGCCACCTCGCCGGGCATCCTCCACGCGGTCAAGGGGACCCTGATCACCGGGCGCTGGTTCGATGAAGGGCACTCGGCCCGCGCCGACGCGGTGGCTGTGCTCGGACCCGGGGCGGCCCAGCGTCTCAACGTCACCAGGGTCGACCAACAGCCGGTGGTCTTCATCGGCGACGACCCGTTCGTCGTGGTGGGGATTCTCGAGGGGGTGCGCCGCCAACCCGAGCTGCTCAACGGGGTGATGATCCCCGAAGGGACCGCCCGGGCCTATTACGGCTACGAGTCGGCCGCCAAGATCCAGATCGACGTGGCGATTGGGGCCGCCTCCCTGATTGCCGAGCAGGCGGCGGTGGCGCTCAATCCCAACGAGCCGTCATCTCTACGTGTGCAGAAGCCTCCAGAACCGGCGGACTTGCGCCGCCAAGTCGAGTCCGACGTCAACGCCCTGTTCCTCATCCTCGGCGGTGTCTCCTTGCTGGTGGGCGCGATCGGGATCGCCAACGTGACCCTGGTCTCGGTGTTGGAGCGTGTTGGCGAGATCGGTCTGAGACGGGCGCTGGGCGCCGCCCGACGTCACATCGCAGCCCAGTTCCTGTTGGAGTCGACCGCGATGGGGATGGTCGGGGGAGTCATCGGAGCCAGCCTCGGGGTGCTTCTCGTCGTGGGGATCTCGGCGTATCGGACTTGGACCCCGGTACTCGACGTCTGGGTACCGCTGACGGCACCCCTCGTCGGCGCCCTCACCGGCCTCCTCGCCGGGCTTTATCCCGCCTTGCGGGCTGCCTCGCTCGAGCCGGTCGACGCGTTGCGGGTCGGCTGAGCACTCAGTGCTCTTCGGCGTGAGCACTACGCCCGGCTGGGACGCCCCAGGCTCAGCTCTTCGTGCTCTCCCAGCTGGCCAGACCTTCGTCGACCAGGTCGATGGCCCAGTCGAGCTCGTCGAGGGTGGTCACCAGAGGCGGAATGAAACGGATCACGTTGCCGTCCGGTCCGCAGTTGATGATGATCAGGTCACGGTCGAGGGCATGGGCCTCGACATGCTTGAACGCCTTGGCATCGGGGACCCGTGTCGACCGGTCCTCGACCAACTCGACCCCGATCATCAGCCCCAGTCCCCGGACGTCTCCGATGGTGTCGTGTCGGGCGGCGAGCTCGTTGAACCGCTCGAAGGCCCGTTCCGAAAGCGCTCGGGCATTGGGAAGGAGATCACCCATTGTGTCCATGACCGCGACCGCCGCTGCGGTCGACACCGGGTTTCCTCCGAAGGTGGTCCCGTGGGCGCCCACCGGCCATGAGTCGATGCGGTCCTTGGAGGTCCCATAAGCCGACAGAGGGAGCCCGTTGGCGATGCCCTTCCCCACCGCGATCACGTCCGGCTTGGCCTGGTAGTGGTCGGTGGCGAACCACTCGGCGGTCCGTCCGAATCCGGATTGCACCTCGTCGTAGATCAACAGGATTCCGTGCTCGTCGGCGAGCGAGCGGAGCTCGTCGAGGAACCGGGGGGGCGCCGGGTAGTAGCCGCCCTCACCCTGTACCGGCTCGATGAGGAAGGCGGCGATGTTCTTCGGGGTGACCACGTGTTTGAACATCAGCTTGAGCTCGTTGAGGGAGAGGTCGGTGGCTTGGTCCGGCCCCATGCCCCACCGGTAGGGATGGGGGAAAGGGGCGACGAACACCGAACCGAGGACCGGGTGATAACCATCCCGATATTTGGCGTTCGAGGTGGTGTAGGAGACCGACCCCATGGTCCGCCCGTGGAATGCCCCACGGAAGACGACGACCCCTTGACGCCCGGAGGTGTGACGGGCCATCTTGACCGCGGCCTCGACCGCCTCGGCTCCCGAGTTGGCGAAACCGAACTTCTCGATCGCCGGCGGGGTGATGTCGCGAAGTCGCTCGGCGGCCTCGACGATCGACTCGTAGCGAAAGATGCACCCGGAGTGGGCCAGGAGATTGAGCTGCGTCTGGGCGGCCTCGACCACCGCGGGATGATTGTGGCCCAGGTTGGTCACCGCGGTCCCACAGGCGAAGTCGGCCCATCGCCTTCCTTCGGCGTCGGTCACCCAGAGACCCTGCGCCGAGACGGCGTGGACGTCGGTGTCGAAGGCGACTACCGGTGCAATCACCTCGTTGTGCCGTTTGAGCAGGTCGGTCATCACCCCAACTCTATCGGCCGGAATCTGCGAGAACATCGGAGCCGTTCTCCGGGATGGCGCCGCCGGTCGCTACCTTCCGGTTCCGATGGCGTCGTTTCGCTCCACTCGGGTGGTCATCGATGGTGAAATGCGCCCGGCCACGGTCACCGTCGAGGATGGGTCGATCGTGTCCATCGGCGAAGGAATCGCCGATCTCGACTTCGGCGACCTGGTGATCATGCCCGGTCTGGTCGATTCCCATGTCCACGTCAACCAGCCGGGTAGGACCGATTGGGAGGGTTTCGTCACCGCGACCCGCGCCGCGGTCATGGGTGGGTGCACCACGATTGTCGACATGCCGCTCAACTCGATCCCTCCTACGGTCACGCCGGCGGCGCTGGCGGCGAAGCGGGAGGCTGCCGCTGGTGGCATTAGCTGTGACGTCGCTTTCTGGGGTGGGTTTATCGGGCATATGGACGACCTCGAGGCCCTGGTCGGCCTGGGGGTATGCGGGTTCAAGGCTTTTCTCTGTGACTCTGGGGTCGAAGAGTTCCCCCCGGTGACCGTCGACCAACTGTCCGGGGCCATGACGGTCATGTCCGGCCTCGGGGTCCCCGCGTTGATCCATGCCGAGGACCCGGCCCGATTGATCGGCGTACCCGACGACGTCCGTTCCTATCAGGGGTTCCTTGCCAGCCGGCCGGTGGAGAGCGAGGCGGCCGCGGTTGTCGCGGTGGCCGAGCTCGCCGCCGACACCGGCGCGGCGACTCACATTCTCCACGTCTCCTCCGGGGATGCCGCCGCCGTCGTGGGGAGCGGCCCGGCGAACCTGACCGGTGAGACCTGTCCCCACTACCTGACCTTTGCCGCCGAGGAGATCCCAACGGGGGCCACCGAGTTCAAGTGCGCTCCCCCGATCCGCACCTCAGACCACCGGGAGGCTCTCTGGGCAGCCCTCGAGTCCGGCGCTCTCGCCATGGTGGTGTCGGACCACTCACCCTCCCCGTCGCACCTCAAGATGGCCGACACCGGAGATTTCTCCACGGCCTGGGGCGGGATCTCATCGCTCCAGCTCAGACTGCCAGTGACCTGGACCGGGGCGGTGAGGAGAGGTTTTGGTCCGGCAGTCCTCGCCGAATGGCTGTCAGCGGCCCCGGCCCGGCTCGCCGGCCTCGAAGACCGCAAAGGCACGATCGCGGTTGGTGGAGACGCCGATCTGGTGGTCTGGGACCCCGATGGATCCTTGGTCGTCGACGCCGCGGCGCTGGCCCATCGCCACCCCCTCTCCCCTTACCAAGGGCTCACCCTGCGGGGGACCGTGGTCGCCACCTTCCTCAGGGGTGAACAGGTGGCCGGTGACGGCGTGGTCTCGTCGGACCGTGGCAGGATGCTGGCACGTCGATGATCGATCTTCTCTCTGCCGCGGTTGGTGGACGTGTCGTGGAATGCAACGACGAGTTCTTCGCCGAGGCGGTCAACCTGATCGCCGACTCCGCTCCGGTGTGGCGGGAGGGCGAATACACCGATCGGGGCAAATGGATGGATGGTTGGGAGACCCGTCGGCGGCGGGACGAGGGACACGACTGGTGCGTCCTCGCCTTGGGGATCGCCGGACGGGTGGCTCAGGTCACCGTCGACACCTCACATTTCACCGGCAACTATCCGGAGAGCTTCTCCCTCGAGGCGTGCGGGGTCGACGTCGACGATCGTCTTGGCGACGCCCGGTGGGTCGAATTGGTCCCCCGCTCCGGGTTGGAGGGAGACTCGGTAGCGGTCTTCGAGGTCACCGACCTACACCGGGTGACCCACATCCGTCTCAA
Source organism: uncultured Acidimicrobiaceae bacterium (assembly GCA_964479135.1). GTDB lineage: Bacteria > Actinomycetota > Acidimicrobiia > Spongiisociales > ZC4RG35 > ZC4RG35. Next base: position 4,302 of record CAYZKF010000046.1, on the reverse strand, counting down.
CATCTACCCCGACGGTGGCGTCGCCCGTCTCCGTGTGGAGGGCATGCCGATTCCGGGTCGCGACCATGTCTGTCCAGACGGCACGATCGACCTGGCCTCGCAGATGCTCGGCGCCGAGGCGGTCGACGCCTCGGACACCCACTATTCCCAGCCTTCCAACCTGCTCCGACCGACACCGCCCCGGGGGATGTGGGACGGCTGGGAGACCAGGCGACGCCGCGGCCCCGGGCACGACTGGGCGACTTTCCGGCTCGGTCTCCCCGGCGTGGTCGAGTCGGTGGTTGTCGACACCGCCCACTTCAAAGGAAACGCCCCGGGTTGGGTCTCGGTCGAGCTTTCCGACGACGGGTCCGAGTGGGTTACCGGAGTCGACATGACCCCGGTCCAACCCGACACCTCCAACTTGGTCGCGGTCGACCCGCCCCGGGAGGCGGGGATGGTGCGGCTCTCGATCCATCCCGACGGTGGGGTGGCCCGGCTCCGGGTCATGGGTCGAGCCGCCTCGGGCGCGGCCGGTCTGACCCGTCTCGCCTACCTCAACTCGTTGTTCCCGTCAGAGGCAACCAGGTTCCTGATAGCCGCATGCGCCTCGACCGGGTGGGTGGAGGCCATGGCCCGGGCCAGGCCGTTCGCCAGCCTCGAATCACTGTTCACGGCAGCCGAAGAGAGTTTCCAATCCCTCGAGGAAAACGACTGGCTGGAGGCGTTTGGCGCCCACCCCCGGATCGGAGAGCGGGGGGACGCGGTCTCTACGCGCGAGCAGGAAGGAACCTCACAGGCCGACCAAGACACCCTGGAACGGCTCAGGGAGGTGAACCAGGCCTACGAGGACCGGTTTGGCTTCACCTACATCGTCTACGCCACGGGAAAGACTGCGTCCGAGATGTTGGAGATCGCCTCTGTCCGGCTGGCCAACACCAGGAAAGTGGAGATTGTCGCTGCCGCCGACGAGCAGAGAAGAATCACCGCGACCAGACTGCGTCGGATGACATGTCAGGAGACACCTTGAGCACGGTGAGTACCCATGTGCTCGACCAGGCAACGGGCTCACCGGCGGTAGGCATGGGGGTCCGCCTCTCGGTCTGGGTCGAAGGAGGATGGCAGACCCTCGCCGAGTCGGTTACCGACGCCAACGGCCGGGTCACCTCGTTCCCCGAGATCGGAACCGGCCGCCACCGGCTGTCCTTCGAGACCGGACCGGCGGGGAACACCTTCTTCCCCTTCGTCCCCGTTCCCTTCGAGATAGATGATCCCGACGGGCACTATCACATTCCCCTGCTCCTCAGCCCTTTCGGGTACACCACCTATCGGGGAAGTTGACGTGCCTTTGGGCCCCACCAGTTGGGGAAAGTCCGAAGTCAGGGTGTCAAAGGTCCACCGCGGCGAGATCGCCGACGACTTCTCCGATGTCACCGTCCACGTCCAACTGGAAGGTGACGTCGCCGCCGCCCACACCGACGGCGACAACTCCGGCGTTCTACCCACAGACACCATGCGCAACACGGTCTTTGCCATGGCCCACCAACATCTGACTGCCGACCTCGAGGCCTTCGGGGAGAGATTGTGCCTCCGATTCCTCGACCATCCCGGTGTCGACCGGGCCGAGGTCGCCGTCTGGCAGCGAACCTGGGCCCGGGAGACAGTTCACGGGTTCATCGGCGGTAGCGCCGAGCGGCGGCTGGCGCTGGTGGTCCGCGGGTCGGAGGAGTCGACTTCAGCCGGCATCGAAGGGCTGGTGTTGCTCAAGACGACCGGCTCGGCGTTCGTCGGGTTCCCCAGGGACGAGTACACGGCTCTCCCCGAGGCCGACGACCGTGTCCTGGCTACCTCGGTCGCTGCCGAGTGGGTCTATGCATCGGTTCCCTCCGATACCGCCGCCACCTGGGGTCTGGTCCGTCGGACCCTGATCGACCACTTCTTCGGGGAGTGGTCGGCCTCGGTCCAACACCAGGGTTACATGATGGGGGAGGCGGTGCTGGCCGCGGTCGGCGAGATCGACGAGATCAGCCTTCGACTCCCCAACCAGCACCATCTCCCTTTCGATGTGACCCGGTTCGGCATCGAGGACACCGGGACGGTGTTCCACCCGGTGTCCGAGCCCTACGGCGACATCCGCCTCACCGTCAGGCGGTAGCAGACATCCCCTTCGAGAGCGGAGGGGGGAACGGTCCACTCCGCGTACCCGGGTCCCCCCTCGCGGCCTGGTGGCCCTCGGTGCCCCAGTGAACGGGGGGACACCTGAAGCCGTTGAGCCCGACTCAGCCGATCCGGCTCTCCAGGATCTTTAGGAACGAACGTGTCTCCAACTCGTCGACAGTGAGACCGGTGCGCTCGGTTGCTTCCTCTGCGGTGATTGCCCCGCAGTTGATCGCCCGGAGGAAGTAGTTGAGCAGCCCCTGGCCGGTGGCGGCGTCGTCGAAGACGTCCCCGACCAGGGTGGCCTTGGCGGCCGACTCGACGAAGTTGGTGAGCCTGGCGCCAGCCTGGTCGAGCCCTTCGAGGAAGAACGAGTAGACCGCGGCGTACCGGGTGGCCAACTGGGCGGGGTGGAGGTCCCAGCCCTGGTAATAGCCGTGAGACAGGGAGTGACGGACATGGCCGAAATGCAGCCTCATCGCTCCGAAGACCGTCCGGCGGTTCTCTTCGACCTGGTCGTCGTTCAGCCCCTCCCCGCGATGGATCGGCACCGGCATCACATTGGTGGCCCCATCGGACAGCCAGATCCCGGTACCGGCCAGACTCGCCTGGAGGTTGTGTTTGGCGAAGTCGCAGACCCGGTGGTCCATGGTCTGATAGGCGGCGGTGATGCTCATCGAAGCGGTGTAGTCGTAGGTGCCGAAGTGGGCGCCGGTCACCCGTCCCCCGGCGGCATCGACAAACCGGCGGAGCCCCGACCTCCCGTCGACGTCGATGACCGTCTGCGGAGTCTCCACCATCAACTCGAGATCGATCTGCCCGATCCCGAGACCATCCTCGAGCTCGGCGAGGGCCTCGGCGAACACCTCGACCTGTTCGACGTGCTGGATTTTGGGAAGCGTCACCCGAAATCCTTCAGGGAGCCGTCCCGCCTGCTCGACGAGGGTGGTGACGAAAAGGTCGAGGGTGCGCAGCGAACGGCGGTGCAGGTCCCCGGAAAGCGACTTGACCCTGATCCCGACGAAAGGCGAAAGCGTTCCCGCCTCGATCGCTTCCGCCACGGCCACCGCTGTCGATCGGGCGTGGCCGTCCTCTTCGTCGTCGGCCCGGTTCCCGTAACCGTCTTCGAAATCGATGCGGAAGTCCTCCACCGCTTCGCGCTCTAGCTTCTCCACGACCTTGGGGTGGACTGCCTCGGCGAGGGATGGACTCATACCGGTGGCCTCGGCGAGATCGGTTGGCCCGGGAAGCCAGGTGCGAACCGAGTCCCGCGCCAGGGATCCGAGCCTGGTGACGGTGTCGGAATTGAACAGCTGGGCCCCGCCGTAGACGGTGTGCACCGGTTGGCGGTCCGGCCGTTCCCCGGGGAAGTCTGCGGCCACTTCCGAGGCGACCCGTGCCAGCCGTTCCCCCCAGAGCCGCTTCGATCGATCGCTGAAGGTCATGGCCCGACTCTAGGGGCCCGGTACCGTCTCACAGATGACGTCGCTGTTGGTCCGGAACGCCGAGGTCCTGGTGACCATGGACGGTGAGGAGATCGTCGATGGCGGCCTCTACGCCGAGGACGGTTGGATCGTGGCGGTTGGCCGGTCGGATGACATCCCGGCCACCGCCGACACCGTTGCCGACCTGTCGGGGCACATCGTGCTCCCCGGTTTGGTCAACACCCACCATCACCTGTTCCAGACCCTGACCCGGGCGTTTCCCGCCGCACAGAACGCCGGTCTGTTCGCCTGGCTGACCGCGCTCTACCCGATCTGGGCAGAGATGTCTCCCGAACACATTCGGGTGTCCACCAGGCTTGGTCTCGCCGAGCTGGCCCTGAGCGGCGCCACAACGGTCTTCGACCACCAATACCTGTGGCCGAATGGGGCCGGAATCCACGATCAGTTCGACGGGGCGGACGGTCTCCAGATCAGGTTCGATGTATCCCGGGGCTCGATGAGCCTCGGCGAGTCGGCAGGTGGCCTACCCCCCGACTCTCTGGTCGAAGACGAAGACCGGATCCTCGAGGCAACCAGGGAGGCGGTAGCCGACTACCACGACCCGTCACCGGGGGCGATGCGTCGTGTCGTCGTTGCCCCCTGCTCGCCGTTCACCGTGACCGACCGTTTGATGACCGAGTCGGCGGCATTGGCCCGAGAGCTCGGGGTCAGGCTCCACACC
>CAYZKF010000045.1:0-10367 GCA_964479135.1 uncultured Acidimicrobiaceae bacterium | reverse complement strand
TTCCGCCCATTCCCTGACCGAGTCGGGAGGCGCCTCGGAGCCCTCCCATGCGACGACGTTGGCGGTCCGCCCATCGCGCACCCCTTCGAGGGCCGCAGTCCGCACCGCGGAGAGGATCCCGGTGGCGACCATGGCATTCCCTGCACCCCGCCGCCCCAAGAGGTCGTCGTTGTTGACCACGAAGACAAACGACATGCCGGATCGAGCCGCCTCCCGCGCGGCGACGAACGCCCGTTCCAGCTCGTCTCGCACCTCGTCCCAATCGTCGTCGATTGCGCCCACCCAATGGATGTTCACCCGGCCACCGCCTTTCCCGCGGAGACCAACTTTCCGATGGAGGCATCGTCCACCCCCATCTCCTTGAGGATGGCCACGGTGTGCTGTCCCAGGACCGGCGGCAGATCGGGGGTGATCGCCTGACGGTCGTCGTATCTGATGGGGGAGCCGGTGGTGCGCACGTGTCCCGCTACCGGATGTTGGTACTCGACCAGCATCCCGTGGTGGCGGGCCTGGGGATCGTCGAACGCCTCGGGGATGGTGAGCACTCGCCCGACGGGGAGGCCGAGCTGTTCGAACAGGGTGATCCAGTGTTCCGCCTCTCGGGTCTTGAAAACCCGGTCGAGCTTTCTCACCAGCGACTGGCGGTTCTGGGTGCGCAAGTCGTTGGTGGGGAACTCCGAAACCAGGTCGGGACGCTCCAGGGCGTCGGCGAGCAATTCGAAGTGGCGGTCGGAGACGATCGCCAGGGTGAACGGTTTGTCCGAGCCATCGAACACCTGGTTGGGGGTGAGGAACGGGCTGGCGGTCCCGGTCCGCTCCGGTTGGGCATGCCCGGCGTGGGCCAGGGCGTTCCACCCCGATTGAACCGCCATCAGACCGTCGCGTAACGATATGTCGATCCGGTGCCAACGACGGGGGCTCTCGGCAAGGGCGGCACTGACCGCCAGCGCCGCATTGGTGCCGGCCAGGTAATCGCCGATGGTGGTGGCGGTCTTGCGGGGGCCGTCCTTGGCTTGGCCGGTGATCGAGATCATTCCCGACTCTCCCTGGAAGATGACATCGACCCCGGCCCTCCTTGCGTACGGGCCGTTCGCCCCGAAGGCGTTGACCGATGTGTAGATCAAGGACGGGTTGAGCTCGCGGCACCGTTCCGCTCCCAACCCGAGACGCTCCATGGCGCCGTGCCTGAGATTGCTCACGATGACGTCGGCCTTGCGGACCAGATTGTCGAGCACCCGCTTCGAGACCCAGTCCTCGGTGTCGATGGCCACCGACTCCTTTCCCCGGTTGACCACCATGAAGAACAGCGATTCCCCGTTCTGAAATGGACCGAATCTTCGGGCTAGGTCACCGTCGACCGGCTCGACCTTGATCACCCGGGCTCCGAGATCGGCGAGGAGCATGGTGGCGTAGGGAGCGGCGATCAGATTCCCCAACTCCACCACCAGGGTTCCCCGGAGCGGGCCGTCAGACACGTTCGATGACCGTGGAAATGCCCTGGCCGACCCCGATGCACATGGTCGCCAGCCCGTACCGGCCCTCCCGGCGAGCCAACTCGTGGGCCAGGGTGAGGATCAGCCGGGCCCCGGAGGCGCCAAGCGGGTGTCCCAAAGCGATTGCCCCACCGTTGACGTTCACCTTGGTCTCCTCGAGGTCGAGGAGACGGAGGCTGGCCAAGCCCTGGGCGGCGAAAGCCTCATTGAGCTCGACCAGGTCGAGATCACCGGTGTCGATCCCGGCGCGGGCCAGAGCTTTCTTCGAGGCGGGAACCGGGCCGATGCCCATGACGTCGGGATGCACTCCGGCCGCCGCCGAGGAGACGATCCGGGCGATGGGGCGGAGGTCATATGCCGCCATCCCTTCGTCGGTGGCGAGAAGGACGCCGGCGGCTCCGTCGTTCATCGGCGAGGAGTTGCCCGCGGTCACCGTCCCGCCCTCTTTGAATACCGGGGGGAGCTTGGCCAGTTGCTCCAGGGATGTGTCGGGCCGAGGTCCCTCGTCACGGTCGACGGTGACCACCTGGCGTCGTCGGGCGTCCACCGGGGCGTCGATGGGCTCGATCTCCTCGGCGAGTCGGCCGGTTTCCACCGCGGCGATAGCCTTCTCGTGGCTGGCCAGGGCGAATCTGTCCTGGTCCTCCCGTGACACCCCGTACTGGGCGGCGACCACCTCGGCGGTCATCCCCAGGGTGATTGGTGGGTACAGCTCCTCCATCCGGGTATTGACCAGCCTCCAGCCGAGAACGGTGTCGACCGATCCCGGTGTTCCGACGGCGAACGGCAGCTCTGCCTTGGGGGTCACATACGGGGCCCGTGACATCGACTCGGAGCCGCCGGCGATCATCACCTCCCCCCATCCTGCTGCCATGGCATGGGCCGCCGAGACCACCGCCTGCATCCCCGACCCGCACAGGCGGTTGACGCTGACACCGGGAACCTCTGTGGGCAAACCGGCGAGAAGGCCGGCCATCCGGGCCACGTTGCGGTTGTCCTCGCCGGCCTGGTTCGCCGCCCCCCAGTGGATGTCTTCGATCGCCGTGGGGTCGACGCCGGGATTTCTCGCTACGAGCCGGGCAACGACGTGAGCAGCGAGGTCGTCGGGTCGAACCATTGCAAGTTGGCCTCCGATCTTGCCCATCGGGGTGCGGCACCCGTCGACGATGTAGACGTCTCTCATCGGACCCATGATGGTCGAAGATGTCCCGAGATGAGGTTCGGGCCCGGGCGCTACGGTTCTCGGGGATGACACCACCCGATCACCTTCCCTTCACCGAATCGGATGAGGCCAACCGGCTGCTCGCCACCGATGGTCTCGCCCTACTCATCGGGATGCTGCTCGACCAGCAATTCCCCATGGAACGTGCCTTCTACGGGCCCTACCTGATCACCGAGCGGATCGGTGAGGCCCTCGACGCCTCCGCTCTCGCAGCCTGGGACCCAGATGCTTTCGTCGAGGTGTTCAAGGGACCTCCGGCGATCCACCGGTACCCCGCCTCGATGGCGAAGCGGACCCAGGAGTTGTGCCGGGTGGTCGCCGAGGAGTATGAGGGCAGAGCGGAGAATATTTGGGAGACTGCTATCGACGGTGCCGACCTGTTGCGGAGACTCCAGGCGCTTCCCGGGTTTGGCACCGCCAAGTCCCGAATCTTCGTCGGTGTCCTGGGGAAACGTCTGGGGGTACGACTCGAAGGCTGGGTGGAGAGTGCCGCCGACTGGCCGAGCATCGCCGATGTCGCCAGGTTTGAAGACGTCGCTGTCCTCCGCGAGCAGAAACGGGAGATGAAGTCCTCGGGAAAGCCTTGAATTCGCTCAACTAAACGGCCGGTCCTGCCGATATCGGTGACCAAGGTAGGGAGGGAATCGGCAAGGTGGAAGGACAGATGCATCTCTCGGGCCAGCTCTCGGACTGGAGCATCAATGACCTGCTTCAGATCATGCAGGTCACCAAGAAGACCGGCTCGCTTGACATCGACGGCGAGCGCAAAGGTCGCATCCACTTCCGGAATGGCGGGGTGACCGGGGCCGAGCTGACCGGAACCAAGGGGAGCTACGTCGGCAACGAGCGGGGGGCCATTGCAGATATCCTCTACGTGCTTTCCACGCTCACCACCGGAGACTTCTCGGTTGGGGCGGCCGATGGCCCCGAGAGCAGTGGTCTGGATGTCGAAGAAGTGCTCAAGGACGTCGAGGCGCTACGCCTCCTCGAGGGCGAGGTCATCGATGCCGGTCTCTTCGAGGCTGCCGGGGTCCGGCTCACCCCGTCGCTTTCCGAGCCGGTCACCATCGATCCCCACGACTGGGCAGTGATCGTCTCCCTGGTCCAGCCGTTCACGTTCAGCTATCTGGAAGGAATGATGGGGCGTGGCGGAGCGGTCCGGGTGTTCCACACCCTGCACCGCCTCGGTGTCGCCGAACCGGTCCTCGACGAAGACGACGAGGCCGATTGGCTCGACCGGCTCGCCGGTGGCATCAGTGACGCCGGCGAACCGACCTGGTTGGAGAAGGCGGCAGACACCCCGCCTGAGGTGCCCGTCCCTGAGACCACCGACCAGCCCGAGCCGGTGACCGTCGAGAGTGAGCCTCTGGTCGAAGTGGCGCATGACGTTCGTGGAGTCTCCGCACCGGCATCGACCACGTTGACCGACGGTGTATACGACGAGATTCGTCGATTGCGGAGCAAGGTCTCCGAACGCTGACCGCCCCGGTCCCCAGACAGCTTGGACGTTAACGTCGCCGGTCATGCCGGACCAGAGTCCCTGGATACCAGATCGTCCCCTCTTCATTGGGCTAGCCGGCGGTTCGGGATCGGGTAAGACCACCATCGCCACCGCCGTCGTCGATCGTCTCGAGGGCAAGGTGGCCCTGATCCAGCACGATGCCTATTACCGGCACATGCCCCACCTCTCCTTCGAGGAGCGGGCGAAGGTGAACTACGACCACCCTTCCTCCCTGGAGACCGACCTGTTGGTGGAGCATCTCGAGACTCTCAGATCCGGCATCGGGGTGGAACGGCCGGTCTACGACTTCTCCAAACATCTCAGGGCAGCGGAGACCATCTTGGTTATTCCGGCACCTGTGGTTGTCGTGGAAGGAATCCTGGTTCTCGCCGATCCCGGGCTTCGCTCCGAGCTCGACCTCAAACTCTTTGTCGACACCGATCCCGACGTGCGGCTCGCTCGGCGCATCCAACGCGACATCACCGAGCGAGGTCGCACTGTCGACTCGGTGGTCGCCCAGTACTTCGACACAGTGCGGCCGATGCACATCGAGCACGTCCAGCCTTCGATGCGCTACGCCGACATGATCATCCCCGAGGGGTACAACCCGGCAGCCGTGGCCACGGTGGTCGAACTGATCCGGTCCAGGATCGGATAGGGCCGAGACCCTTGGCAGTGTCAGGGTCGTAGAATCGCCCGATGTCTGAACGAACATCGGTGGCCATCATCGGAGTGGGCGCCATGGGCGAGGCGCTGGCCTCCGGGTTGCTGGCCGCCGGCTGGGTATCGTCTGAGATCTCGCTGTGCGTAAGGAGACAGGAGCGCGCCGAGGAGCTGACCAGGCGGACCGGTTGTGTGGTGACCTTCGATCCGGTCGAGGCTGCTACCGGGCGGCAACTGGTGGTTGTCGCGGTCAAGCCAAGAGATGTGTCGACGGTGCTCGACCTGCTCTCCGGTCAGATCGGCGCCGGCCAGACAGTGCTCTCTCTGGCGGCTGGGATCACCACCGCCACTTATGAGGAGGGTCTGGGCGATGTTCCGGTGGTCCGGGCCATGCCCAATACCCCGGCCCTGGTCCGACGTGGGGTCACCGGGATCGCGGCCGGCCGATACGCCGGGCCTGGACATCTCGAGTCTGCCCAGGAGATCCTTGGGGCGGTGGGCACGGTGAGGGTCATGGAGGAAGCCCTACTCGACGCAGTCACCGCGGTGTCGGGAACCGGTCCCGCCTATGTGTTCCTAATGGCCGAGGCACTGACCGAGGCAGCGATGCGAGAGGGTCTTCCGCGAGACATCGCCGAGAGCTTCGTAAATCAGACGATCAGGGGAGCAGGGCACCTTCTCACCGACACCTTCAAGAGCCCGGCACAGCTTCGGTATGAGGTCACCTCGCCAGGAGGGACAACCGCGGCAGCGATGCATGTCCTCGAGGAGAGGGGATTTCGTGCGCTGGTGGAGGATGCGGTGCGGGCCGCAGCTATCCGCGCCGGGGAGTTGGGTGACACCGACCCTCAGGCCACCGGAGCTGTGAGCTGAGTCTCTTCTCCCGGGCCACCGTGGCCATCACCCAGTCGCGACCGGTGGAAAAGGTGGTCACCAACACCCGTCCCGGCCGAGCTCTGTCCCGGAGATTCGTAGCCGGCGACACCCTGGACGAGGCGGTGGCGGTGGCTCGCCGGCTCAACGCCGAGGGCTTTCAGGTCTCCCTCGACCTTCTCGGCGAGGAGGTGGGCGACGATGAGTCGGCCCGCGTCGCCGCCGACGAGTATTTGTCCTGTCTGCATCGAATCGAGGAAGAAGGGCTTGACGCCAACATCTCCGTCAAACCCACGCAGCTAGGTCTTGCCATCGATGAGTCCCTCGCCTGGGAGAGTGTGCGACGGCTGGCAGAATCCGCCGTCGAGACCGGGACGACGGTGACTCTCGACATGGAGGACTCCCGCTACACCGAGGGGACGGTTCGGCTCTTTGAGAGTGCCCAGACCCGCTACGGCAATCTCGGGGTTGCCCTGCAGGCTTGCCTGAGGAGGACCCCAGCCGACCTCGCCCGGCTCACCGGAATGGGAGGTCACATCAGACTGTGCAAAGGCGCATATGTCGAGCCCGATGAAGTGGCGCTCACATCGAAGAGACAAGTCGACGAGGCATTCGCTTCCCAGCTCCGGGTGTTGATGGCAGCCGCCGACACCCAGCCTGCCATTGCCACTCATGACTCCGATCTGGTCGATCTCACTCGGGAGCTGGCGACTTCCCGGAACGGGCCATTCGAGTTCCAGATGCTCTACGGGGTGAGAACTGATCTACAGCTGTCACTGGTGGAGCAGGGCTTTTCTCTGCGGGTCTACCTGCCGTTCGGGTCGGAGTGGTACCCCTACCTGACCCGAAGGCTGGCCGAGAGACCAGCCAACGCCTGGTTCTTCGCCCGTGCTGCCTTCTCCCGTTGAGACTCCCTTGACTTCAACAGAGGTTGAGGTCATAAGGTCGGCGGATGAGCCTGACACCTGAGCTCGTCCGACAGCTCTCCTCGCTCCGAACCATCGATCTGACCACTTTCGGGCGCCGGACCAATCTGCCGAGACGCGTCGAGATCTGGTGGTTTCAAGTCGACGGGAGATTCATCATCAGCGGCACGCCGGGGAAGCGGGATTGGCTGGCCAATGTCCGGGCCAATCCGGCGGTGATCATCCATGCCGGGAATCACCAGCTCGAAGCGACCGCGGTCGAGATCGACGACCCGTCATTCCGTCGTGGCTTCTTCACCCGTCCGGAGACCCGGTGGTACTCCTCGCAGGCCGAGCTGGATCGTTTGGTGGCGACCTCACCGATGATCGAGGTCAGGTTTTAGAGTTCCGGTTCCACCGAGCGCGGTGGCGCGCTCCATGTCACCGGAGTCATACGATGGCCGGCGATGACCGACAGCAATCGGGACTTCGAGACACTGGTTGGCCCCGACCGACGCAACCTTCCCCGCCCACGTGGTCTATCCCTGGCGATCATCGTCATCGCCTCTCTGGTGGTGGCAGGCCTTGTTGCCTTGTGGCCGAGGGGAGATTCCCTGGTCGACCTGGGGGTGATCGGATTCGCCGACGACTCGGTGTACGCCGAGGTAGTCGTCGTCGAACCGGCGGGGTGCAGCTACAGCCCCGAATTGGACTGTTTCGTGGTCGAGTTCCAGGTGTCGTCCGGGGAGCATGCCGGGACTCTGGTCCCCGACGAGTTTCCCGATGAGCCCGGTCAGGTGCGCCTCGCGGTGGGAGAGAAGGTCATTCTCTCCGTGGTGGCCTTCGAGGACTCTCCGATCTCCTTCCAATACGCCGATCGTGATCGGAGGGTTCTGATCGGGGTTCTCGCCCTGGTGTTCGCGGTGGCCGTGATCGGGTTGGGCCGATTCCGCGGTCTGGCCGCACTTCTCGGGTTGGTGCTCAGCATCGCAGTCCTGGTCCTGTTCATTCTTCCCGCCATCGTCGCCGGGAGGGATGCGGTGTTGGTGGCGCTGGTCGGCGGTGGGGCGATTGCCCTGGTCTCGCTGTACCTGGCCCACGGGTACAACCCGCTGACCCACGCCGCCGCTCTGGGAACGTTCGCCGCTCTGCTGCTCACCGTCCTGCTCTCCTGGCTGGTGGTTGGTCTGGCCTCCTTCACCGGGCTGACCGGCGACGAGGCATTCTTCTTCGTCGCCCTCCCCGACCTGGACCTGAGCGGACTGCTCCTTGCCGGGATCACGCTTGGTGCCCTGGGCGCCCTCGACGATGTGACCGTGACCCAGGCCTCAGCGGTGTGGGAGATTCATGGGGCGAACCCGAGTCTCGACGGCGATGCCCTCTACCGTGCCGGGATCAGGGTGGGGCGGGATCACATCGTCGCCACCACCAACACCCTCCTCCTCGCCTACGCCGGGGCTTCATTACCGCTTCTCATCCTGTTCAGCCTGTCGAACCAGCCGGTCGGCGTGTTGGCCAGCTCCGAAGTGGTCGCGGTGGAGATCGTTCGGACACTGGTGGGCTCGATGGGACTGGTCGCCTCGGTCCCGATAACCACCTGGCTCAGCGCCCGGATCGCAGCTCAGTAGCTCGGTCGCTGCTGGCTCGGTCGCTGCGCTCCCTCGTTGTACCTCGTACCGCGGCCGGGTCCTGCGGGGGGCACCGGGGCGATGATCTGAACCCGTGACATGCGTCCCGATGCCCGTACCCCGTACCTCGAAGCTCGGTCGCTGCGCTCCCTCGTTGTACCTTGTACCGCTACCGGGTCCTGCTGAAGGTCCGAGGGCGATGACCTGAACCCGTGGCATGGGTTCCGATGCCTGTACCTCGTACCCCGACCGCGACCTGTTCGCGATGCTGGGTGCAAGGGGCGTTTCAACTTGTCGCGGAATTTGCCCTGGCCTGAACAAGCCTGCCAGGTCCTACGGGGTACGGGGTTCGAAGTACGAAATACGAAGTACGAAGTACAAGGTACGGGATACGGGGTACACACCACACCTACACTCGCCGGAGCCATGGCGTTGACCGAGGAGCGGCAGGAGACACCGTTGCAGAACCGGAGACTGCGGTCCTCCACCGTTCTCGAGGGCCTCGGTGCCCTGTTTGGGGTGGGGACCATCCTGCTCGGCGTGGCAGGGACCCTCCCCGAGAAGCGCGAGTTCGAGGTGGGTCGTGAGGTCTTCGGGAACATCCCCGACGGCATGGTCGTGGTCTTCTACATCGCCGTTGCCAGCTTCATCTGGCTGATGTTCCACCTGTTGGCGAGACGGGCGGCGATCTGGGAACTGGGTCGACCAGAGAGGCGGGCCGGCCAGTGGCGGGAGAGAGCGGTCCGACTGAGCGCCGGGCTGAGGATGAAGACTCTGATGCGTGACCCCCGGTACGGGGTGATGCACTCGATGATCTATTACGGGTTCCTGGTGCTCTTCCTCGGCACGGTCATCCTCGAGATCGACCATCTCCTCCCCGCCGGCTTGAAGTTCCTCCACGGGACCTTCTACCTCGGCTATTCGGCGGTGCTCGACCTGGCCTCGCTGGTGTACCTGGGCGGGCTCGGTCTGGCGATATTCGGCCGGTATGTGATCCCCAGCTGGAGGATCAGGTCGAAGACCAAACCCGAAGACGCCCTGATACTTGCGACCCTGGTCGCCATCGGTGTCACCGGGTTACTCACCGAGGCAGCCCGGATCGCCAACGAGGGACGACCGGATCACGAGGTCTGGTCGTTTGTCGGCTATCCCTTGTCTTATCTCTTCAGTGCGGCCGGCGCCGGGGACTGGCATCGGGCGATGTGGGTACTCCACGTCGGGACGTTCATCGCCTTCCTCGTCATCCTGCCGCTCACCAAGCTCCGTCATATGTTTACCTCGCCGGCCGACCTCTACCTTTCGCCGAAGGACCGGCCCAAGGGTGCGATGCGGGAGATGGCCAACCTCCTCGAGATGGAGGACTTTGACACCATCGGAGCCAGTGTCGCCTCGGATCTCACCTGGAAGCAGATCTTCGACACCGATGCCTGCACCATCTGTGGGCGGTGCACCTCGGTGTGCCCCGCCAACATCACCGGCAAGGCGCTCGACCCGCGGGAGATGGTGCTCAAGTCGGGGGAGGCGGCGGCGTCGGTGTTGGCGATGGACGGACCGGTGTCATCAACGGCCGTCCTCGACGGAACCGGCTCGCTGTTCGAAAGGATCACATCCGAGGAGGTGTTCGCCTGCACGACATGTCGAGCTTGCGACGAGATCTGCCCGGTGGGGATCGAGATTGTCGACCGCATCCTCGACATGCGGCGGTATCTCACCCTGATGGAGTCGGACTTTCCTGCCGAGCTGGGGAAGGCGTTTGTGGCGATGGAGAATCAGTCGAACCCGTGGGGGATGAGCCAACAGGCGCGGGCCAACTGGACCGACGAGCTCGACTTTGAGATCCCCCGACTCGGTGACAATGGTCGGACCGGGGCGGAGTACCTGTGGTTCGTGGGATGCGCCGGCTCATACGACGATCGGAACACCGCGGTGTCGGTGGCCCTCGCCCGGCTCCTCCACCGTGCCGGGATCGACTTCGCCATCCTGGGAATGAACGAGGTGTGCAACGGCGATCCTGCCAGGCGGTCGGGAAACGAGTTCGTCTTCCAACAACTGGCCACCCAGAACATCTCCACTTTCGAGGAG
>CAYZKF010000044.1:1651-10652 GCA_964479135.1 uncultured Acidimicrobiaceae bacterium | reverse complement strand
CTTCGTCCTGCGTCCTTGCCATCGACGCCGCTGACTCGCCGAAACTCGCGCACCTGCTTACGCCGGAGGACTCTAAGGTCTCCCCGGGCCACGTAGGACTTCGGCCCGCCGGTCGAGGACTTCGAGGGGAGATGGGATTGGTGTGATGAGACAGGTGTGCCCCTGATGTCGGTACATGTCGAGGAATCGACAATGGGAACGGGCCCGGTGGCGAGAGGACTCCGCGGCTTTGTCGCCGTGTTGGTGGTGGCGGCGATGATCCAGGCCTACCAGGGACCCAACCTCTTCGCCTACTTCACCATTCTCTCCAACACCTTGGCAGTTGTGGTCCTCGGGGGCCAGGCGCTGGCTCCAGACTGGATGAGGTCCAACGCCTTCCTCCGAGGGGCGGTGACTCTCTACATGACCATCACCGGGTTGGTCTACGCCTTCCTCCTCGCCCCGCTGGGGGTCGACGTCGGCGACTACGCGCCATGGGCCAATTTCGTCCATCACAACCTGGCCCCGACCGTGCTCCTCATCGACTGGTTGCTCTTCCCACCACGCCAGAAGCTCGCCAGGTCGGCCCCCTGGTTGTGGTTGATATTTCCTGGCGTCTACTTCGCCTTTAGCATGTTCCGCGGTGCGGCAACCGGCTTCTACCCCTACCCGTTCCTCGACGTTGGGGAATTGGGTGCCGTCGGGGTGGCCATTTACGCAGTGGTGATCCTCGCGGTCTTCGCCACTATCGGGATCTTCCTCAGATGGTGGTCCGATCGACGTGGGATCATCCCCACCGCAGTCCGCTACGAAGCCCTGAGGGACTGACTCGATCCGACGTCCCCTCCCCTGCGAAGTACGAGGGGGAACGGTCCTACTCGGGATCGCGGGTCCCCCCTCGACTGCCTGGCGGCCGTCGGTCCCCCCGTGAACGGGGGGACACCAGACGAAGCCGGGGGACCGCCAGAGGGCGAGGGGGGAACGGGTCTCCACGAAGTACGAAGTACGAAGTACAAGGTACGAAGCCCGAAGCCCGAAGCCACGTCTTACTCCAGCGTGAAACCCTGGTCGATCAGCGCCTCGCGGAGACGGTCGGACGTGGCCGGGGTCACCGAGATGGTCAGGATCCCACCGCCGCCGTGCTCCCCGTGTCGGAGTTGGAAGTCCCTCACATTGGCTCCACTGGTTTCCAAGGCGTGGCCCACTCCGGCGATTTCCCCGGGACGGTCGAAGAGAACCACCTTGACCTGCGAGTGATGCTCGCCGAGGGTGGTGCGGGCCTGACTTGCCTGCAATAAGGCATCGGACACAGGGCCCGGATCGCCGTCGTCCAGCCGCGACCTCCATCTTGCCAACTCGTCCTCGAGGTCGGAGATGACCCGCCCCAGCTCGGTTCGGTTTGCTGCGAGGACCTCCACCCACCAACCAGGGTCGGCGGCGGCGATCCTGGTCAGGTCGCGAAATCCCCCGCCGGCGAGGCTGACAGCATGTTGGTCGCGACCGGCCACGGTCATCAGGGCGGCTGCGAGCACATGGGGCAGGTGACTGATCCGAGCTACCGCAGCATCATGATCGGCTGCGGTCATCCTCAGGGGGTTGGCCCTCAATGATCGGACTACGTCCTCGAGGGCGTCGAGCTCCGGTTCCCCGGCGCCGTCGGTGGTCAGTACCCAGGTGGCGCCGTGGAACAGATGGGACGAGGCAAGTGCGGCTCCACTGGTCGCTCCCCCGGCCATCGGGTGTCCCCCGACGAAGCGGGGAAGATGGGCCGCAGCCGCAACCACCCCTGACTTGACCCCGGCGACATCGGTGACCAGGGCAGAAGTGTCGAGTCGCCCCAGGGTGGCCATTGTGGCCGAGAGGGGGCTGGCCAGTATCAGGAGGTCGGTCTGGGCGACTCCGTCGTCGGGCCCACTGGCGCTCGCCGAGATCGCTCCGCGACCTCGAGCACCGTCGAGGGCTTTGGGGTCAGGATCCCACCCGACCACCTCCCACCCGGCGCTTCGCAGGCCGAGGCCGATCGAAGCACCGATCAGTCCGGTCCCATGGATGAGAGCATTTGGCGTGCTCATTGGGCGGCGAGGGTAGGACGGTCTTGACGGGACTGGATCAGATGAGGCACAATTGGGGGATGAACCGCGTCCGGATCACCGAAGGCTTCCTCTTCGCCTTCTACGGTCGCGTCTACTTCGGCGCTTAGCGCCGAACCCCCCTCACCCCCGCCGTTCCAGAACCACTTGCACTTCTTTCTCGCGCCTCTCACCGGGGCTTTCCAGGAGCGATCACAATGGACGAGTCCGCCACTTCACCTCTAGAACAACACCGAACATCCATCGACAGCATCGACAATCAGATCCTCGAGCTCCTCGCTCGACGGCGGACCCTCTCTCGTGACGTCGCCAGGGAGAAGCTACAGCACGACCTTCCCTTCCACGACGAGCAACGAGAGCAGGGGCTTCTCGCCGCCCGGATCTCGGTCGCCGAGGACTTCGAGCTCGACCCGAGCCTGGTATCGCGGGTGTGGGAGACCATCCTCGACGATTCGGTGCGACTCCAGCACTCCTTCGTCCAGGCCGAGCTCAACGGTGGTGGCATTCAGTCGGTCAAGGTGGCGTTCCAGGGTGGGGAGGGGGCCTACAGCCATCTCGCCTCCCGGGAACTGGTAGGTGGGGGCAAGGCGGCTTTCATCGGGATGGAGAAGTTCGCCGACGTGGCTGCCGCCGTCGAGCAGGGGAAGGCCGATGTCGCGGTGCTCCCCATCGAGAACACCATCTCGGGGAGCATCGTCGAGGTCTACGACCTGCTCACCCACAGTCGGCTGACCGTAGTCGGAGAGGTCAAGCTCCTCATCCAGCATTGCCTGCTCGGGACCCCGGGCGCCACTCTCGAAGGAATCAGGACCATTCTCGCCCACCCTCAAGCGGTGGCGCAGTGTTCGGTGTTCCTACAGGAGCTGGAGGGGGTCGACATCGTCTATCACGGTGACACCGCCCGGTCCGGTGAGAAGCTGACCGTGCTCGGTGACCCCACGGTCGCCGCAATAGCCAGCGCCGATGCCGCAAAGATCCATGGTCTCGAGGTGCTCAAGACCGGGATCGGCAACCGGGATCAGAACTACACACGGTTCCTCGCCCTGTCGCGCGCTCCCATCGATGTCGATCTTCGGGTCCCTGCCAAGACCTCCCTGGTGCTTTCCGTGGGCAACGAACCCGGATCGCTACTGGAGATCCTCGCCGAGTTCGGACGCGAAGGGATCCCCCTGGTCAAGCTGGAGTCGAGACCCAACCCGGACAACCCATGGGAGGAGACCTTCTTCCTCGACTTCGACGGCAATCCCGCCGACCCGTCGGTGTCCCGCGCTCTCGACGGCGTCGGACGCAAAGCCCGCTTTCTTCGGGTCCTCGGTTGTTACCAGTCGAAGGACCTGCGGCCTCAGCGGAGTCGACGAGCGGTGGCCGTGTCGGAGGCTGCGGCGAGCCCGGCATCTCCCGGTGAGGTCGTCGAAGTTGCCGAGTCTCATCGGCTGGCAAGTCGCCGTCGCCAGGACGGGAACACCGTGGTCGAGGTGGGAGGAGTCCACATCGGCAGTGCGCCTCCGGTGCTGATAGCCGGACCCTGTGCCGTCGAGTCACTCGATCAGGTGATGAAGTGCGCCGAGGCGGTGAAGGCCGCCGGCGGCCTCCTCCTCCGTGGCGGGTGCTTCAAACCGCGGACATCTCCATACAGCTTCCAGGGTCTGGGTTATGAGGCTCTGGAGATGCTCGCCGAGGCGGGTAGGGCCCACGGGCTGCCCATCGTCACCGAGGTGCCCGCCCCCGAGCATGTCGCCCCGATGGCCGAGCTCGCCGACGTCCTTCAGATCGGGGCGAGAAACATGCAGAACTTCGCACTGTTGGCCGAGGTGGGCAGGTCGCGGCGCCCCGTGTTACTCAAGCGGGGGATGAGTGCCACCATCGAAGAGCTGCTGCAGGCGGCCGAGTACATCCTCGCCGGGGGGAACCGTCAGGTCATCCTCTGCGAGCGGGGGATCCGCACCTTCGAGAACTCGACCCGTAACACGCTCGACATTGCCGCGGTGCCGGTGCTCCGCCAACGAACCCATCTCCCGGTGATCGTCGACCCGTCGCATGCCGCCGGGAAGCGGTCCCTGGTGGTGCCACTGGCCAAGGCCGGTCTTGCCGTCGGTGCCCACGGGGTCATGGTCGAGGTGCATCCCGATCCGGAGAAGGCCCTCTCCGACGGGCCGCAAGCCCTGCGCTTCGAAGACCTGGTCGGTCTGATGGACTGAGCTCGGTCGCTGCGCTCCCTCGCCGTATTTCGTATTTCGTATTTCGTATTTCGTATTTCGACCGCGGCCTCTTCGCGTTGCCGGCGGTCCGGGGCCTGCTGGCTGGCCGCGTCGGAGGCTTTGTTGTCTCGCAGAGTCGAGGAGCGCTTCAACGGGTTTCAAAGTACGAGGTACGAAGTACGAAGTACGGGAAAAGAGAGTTTGCACTATGGGGGTAGTGTTTATTAGGTTGCCCGAATATGGAGCAAAAGGGTTACCTTGCATGGAGGTCTCCGGTCGTTCTGGGCCTGACCTTCGCCGTGTTCTTGTCTGCCTGTGCGCCCGGCGGGAGTGGCACTACCACCACGCAACCCGGGGCCACGACCACCTCCATCGGTTCGGGTACCACCATCACGGCTGGGCCGCGGCAAGACCTTATCGTCTACTCGGGTCGCAACGAGAACTTCATCACACCGGTGGTCGAAGCGTTCACCGAGGCCACTGGGATCAGGGTCCGAGTGCGCTACGGCGACGGGACCAGCGACCTGGCCACCACCATCATCAACGAGGGTGAAACCACCAATGCCGACATCTTCTGGGCCCAGGATCCCGCCTGGATCGGAGCCATCGCCGATCGCGGCCTCCTCGCATCTCTCCCCGACGACATACTCTCGCAGGTCGACCGGCGGTATCAGGACGCCGACGGGAAATGGGTGGGGATCACCGGTCGGAGTCGAGTTTTGGTCTACAACCCGGACTTGGTATCCGGGGACGAGTTGCCTCAGAGTGTCTACGAGCTGACCGACCCCAAGTGGCGAGGGCGGATTGGCATCGCTCCCACCAACGGCTCGTTCATCGCCTTCGTCTCGGCGATGGAGCTGGCCGCCGGCTCCGATGCGACCCGGGACTGGCTCGAGGGAATGGCGGCCAACGACGTCCAGAGATACTCGGGTAACGGGGCGATCCTGAGTGCGGTGGCCGGAGGCGACCTGGACGCTGGTCTGATCAACCACTATTACCTTCTGCAGCTCCAGGCCGATCAGGGAGAGGTGAGTGCGGTGAACCATGTCTTTGCCCCCGGCGATCCCGGCGCCCTGGTAGCCGCCACTGGGGTCGGTGTGCTCGAGCCCTCGACCAACAGAGAGGCCGCCTTCGAGTTCATCCGTTATCTGCTCTCCGCCCAGGCTCAGGCCCACTTCTCGGAGAATCTCTACGAATACGGACTGGCCGCCGGGTCCCCGACTCCGGCGGGTCAGGTCCCGCTGGCCGATCTGGCCGGGCCCGACATCAACCTGTCCGACCTCGCCCGTCAACTGGACAGCTCGGTGCGGCTGATCGCCGAGGCCGGCCTGAGCTGATGAGCCGCCCGGCGACTGTCCACTGATGCTGGAGCTCGCCGGCAGGGTCCCGCCGGAGGAGGATGCCGCGGCACGGAAGCCGAAGGCGCCCCCAGCCCTATGGGTGCTTGCCAGTCTGGTGGTGCTCCCCGCCGCGGTCCCGGTTTTCTACCTGGTCTGGGTGGTGGCCCGTCCCGGCGGGTTTGACGCTGGTGGGTTCTCCACCGGGCGTCTTCTTCAACTCGCCGGATCAACCGGTCTGCTCACCGTCACCGTGACCGCCACCACAGTGGTGCTCGGCCTGGCCACCGCCTGGCTGACGACTCGGACCAATCTGAGAGGGGCCAGGGTGTGGTCGACTCTGGCCACCCTCCCGTTGGTCATCCCGTCCTACGTTGGGGCGATGGCCATGCTCGGCGCTTCGGGGAGCAACGGAGCCCTGACCCTTCTCCTCGGGGAGATCGGACTTCCCGGTCTCCCGGTTTTCCAGGGCTTCTGGCCCTCCTGGGCCGCCCTCAGCCTGTGGAATTTCTCTTTCGTTCATCTTCTCACCGTCCCGGTGCTCCGCCGACTCGACCCGGCTCTCGAGGAGGCGTCCCGGGGTCTGGGGGCGAGCCGTTGGAGGACGCTGCGAACCATCGTCATCCCCCAGCTCCGGCCGGCGTTGGCGTCGAGCGGGCTCCTGGTCGCCCTCTATGTTCTCTCCGAGTTCGGTGCGGTGTCGATGCTCCGTTACGAGACATTCACCCGGGCGATCTACACCCAGTTCGCGGGGAGGCTCGACCCGGGACCGGCGCTCTACCTCGCCGGGATCCTCTCCACCGGCGCCCTGGTCATCGTCATTCTCCAGCAGTGGTTCAGGGGGAAAGCGGCACTTCACTCGACCCGGCCGATCCGCCAGGTCAGGCTGCAACGACTGGGGCTTTGGGGCAATGTCGGGGCACACGGCTTTCTCGGCGCCATCGTCGGGCTGGCGCTGGTTCTCCCCATGGCCACCTTGCTCTATTGGACGATCAGGGGGGTGGCTTTGGGCAATTCGCCGTTGTCGGTGGTCCCCCATACCGTTCGTTCCGTGATGATCTCGCTGGTGGCGGCGGTGGTGATCGGTCTGGCGGCGATACCTCTGGGTGCCCTGTCGGCCCGGTTCAGGGGGCGAAGGGCCCGGGTTCTCGAGGCGATCCCGTGGCTCACCTACTCCCTGCCCCATCTCGCCGTCGGTCTTGCCTTCCTGGTGCTGGCGGTCAGGCTCGCCCGCCCCATCTACCAGACGGAGATCCTCCTCGTCGTCGTCTACCTGGCTATGTTCCTCCCGCTAGCTTTGGCCGCGGTGGAGAGCGGGATGCGGCGAATCGGGCCCGGGCTCGAAGAGGTCTCCAGGAGCCTGGGGGTTGGGGCATGGTCGACGATCCGCCGGGTGACCATTCCCTTGATGCGGCGTTCGGTGCTCGCCGGTGGCGCCCTGGCATTCCTCTCGGTGATGAAGGAGCTCCCCGCCACTTTGTTGCTCCGCCCCACCGGGTTCGACACTCTGCCGGTCCGAGTGTGGAGTGCTACCACCGAGTTGTTCTACACACAGGGGAGCTTCGCCGCCTTGGCCCTGATCGCGGTCTCGGCGGTGCCCCTCTATCTCTTCGTGGTCAGGGACATCCATGAGTGACCTGGCCCTCGAGGCGGTCGGTGTCTCCAAGAGGTTCGGAGAGGTAATCGCCCTCAACCGGTGCGACCTGAGTGTCCCGCTTGGCGAGGTGGTCACCCTTCTCGGGCCATCGGGCACCGGCAAGAGCACCATGCTCCGCATGCTCGCCGGTTTCGATTCCCCCGACGCCGGAGTCATCGACATCATGGGGCGGAGGGTGGTCGGCCCCGATGTCTTCGTCCCGCCCGAGCGCCGCCGGGTCGGTGTTGTCCTCCAGGACTACGCACTCTTTCCCCATCTCGACGTGGCCAGGAATGTTGGGTACGGGTTGGCCAAAGGCTCAGACCGTGAACGCCGGGTCGGCGAGATCCTCGAGGTGGTAGGTCTCTCCGGGTTGGGCCGGCGTCTTCCTCACGAGCTGTCGGGCGGGCAACAACAGCGGGTTGCGCTGGCCCGAGCGATGGCCCCAGAGCCCGATGTCATCATCCTCGACGAGCCGTTCTCCAACCTCGACGACACCCTGCGGACCCGGGTGCGCGGTGAGATCATCTCGATCATCAAGTCGGCGGGGACCACCGCGCTGTTCATCACCCACGACCAGGAGGAGGCCCTGTCGATCTCCGATCAAGTGGCGGTGATGAATCAGGGCCGGATCGTCCAAATGGCCACGCCCCAGGTTCTCTACTGGGAGCCGGCGGATGCATGGGTGGGCTCGTTCATTGGTGATGCCAACTTCGTCAAAGGCACTGCTCGCGCCGGACAGGTCGAATCGATCCTCGGTGTCTTCAGAGGCGACTCGGATGGGGCGGTGTGGGTGATGGTGCGACCGGAGTCGGTCCGACTTCACCCCAGCACCAACGGCGAGGCGGTGGTTCGTGGTCGGGAGTTCTTCGGTCACGACCAACTGGTGACCGTTACTTTCGACGACGGCACCCTGGTTAGGTCCCGAATGGGGCCTGGGGACCACTTCGCCCCCGGGGACCGGGTGTCGGTGAATGTCGACGCTGCCACCATTTTTCCCGGCTGATGCCCCGACGAGGCGCTGGCTACGATCCCGCCATGACGACGAACTACTCGGTGCGTTACCGCGAATACGCCGAGGCCATCTGGGAGATCGAAGAGGAAGGGATCCCGGTGATCCAGGCCAGGATCGCCGATTGGCTCGGGGTCAGCCCGCCCAGCGTCTCCGAGATGGTCCGTCGCATGGCCGACGAGGGACTGCTCAACGTGGGAGAGAAGATCGAGCTGACCGAGGAGGGCCGGCACCTCGCCGCGGTGATCGTGCGAAGACATCGTCTCGCCGAGCGGTTCCTCGCCGACATTCTCAAACTCCCCTGGGACAAGGTGCACGCCGAGGCCGAGGTCTGGGAGACCACCATCTCCGATCAAGTCGAAGAGGCGATGTGGGCGGTCCTCGAAGACCCCAAGACATGTCCCCACGGCAACCCGATACCTGGAGCCGGCTATCGGCCCCCGAAGATGAAGCCCCTCGCCGAAATGGAGCCGGGGGAGACGCTCGTCCTGGAGCGAATCTCCGAAGAACTCGAGTTGGACGCCGAGATGATGAGGTTTCTCGACGAGAGCGACCTCCGCCCCGAAGCCGTGGTCGAACTGCTGCAACGTGACCCGCAAGGGACCATCACTGTCGGTGTCAATGGGAACCCGGTGGGTGTGGGCGCCTTCGCCGCCCAACGCATCTTCGCCGCCTGACGCCCCGGTCGGGACCCGACCCCACGACTACCGCTGCCTATTAAGACGCTCGGTCGGGGGACCCGCGTTCGC
>CAYZKF010000044.1:0-1551 GCA_964479135.1 uncultured Acidimicrobiaceae bacterium | reverse complement strand
GGGCGGTCCCCCGGCCCCGCAAGGGGACAGAGGCGGTGTCGCGGTTTGTGTCAGACGTCGGTGTCGATAGGTCGTATTCGGACCCGGGTGATGGCGCGATCCTCGACCGAGAGGACGGTGGCCTCCCACAAATCGATGGTCACCCTGTCGCCAGGCCGTTTGGGGACACGTCCTAGGACATCGAGGATCAACCCGGCGACAGTGGTGTATTCGCCTTCGGGTAGGTCGACCCCGATGTCGACCAAGTCGTGGATTGGGTATCTGCCGGGCAGGTCGATCGAGCCGTCGGCGCGACGTTCCACCGAGAGCACGTCGCGGTCCGACTCGTCGTAGATCTCGCCGACCAACTCCTCGATGAGGTCTTCGATGGTGATGATCCCCTCGCCCGACCCGTGTTCGGAGATGACGACGGCGAGGTGTTGTCGCGATTGCTGCATCTCCCTGAGGGCAACCAACGCCTTGACCGTCTCCGGGAAGATCAATGGCGGGTTGGCCTGATCGACCACCGGGCCCTCACGGTCGATGAGGTCACGGAGGTGGACCACCCCGACCACCTCGTCGAGATCGCCGCCGGTGGCAACCGGGGCCCGGGAATGTCCCGCGGCGAGCAGGGCCTGGACCGCTTCTCCAGCGGTGAGGGTGGCGTCGAGGACCACCACCTCTCGCCGGGGACGGAGGATCTCTCGCACAGTCCGTTCCGAGATGTCGATGGCACCGGAGATGATCACCCGCTGTTGGGGGGTGAAGCCGGTCTGGCTGATGATCAACTCCCTGATCTCCTCCCGGGTGACCTCCTCACCGTGCTGGGAGGGGTCGCCGCCGAAGAGGCGAACCACGAGGTCCGAGCTCCGTGAGAGCAGCCACACCACGGGTTTGGAGACGGTGGCGATGATCGACAGTGGTCGAGCCATGAACAGGCCCCACCGTTCGGCGTTTTGCATGGCGAGCCGTTTCGGCGCCAGCTCGCCGAGGACCAGGGTGAGATAAGAGATGATCAAGGTGACCACCACGATGGCCACCGCTTCTGCTCCTCGGCCGAAGAAGTCCAGGTAGGCGGACAGGGGCCGCGACAGGGTGACCGCCGCCGAGGCCGAGGCGAAGAACCCGGCCAGGGTGATGACGATCTGGATGGTGGCGAGGAACCGGTTGGGATCGCGGGCCAACCTGGTGAGCGCCATGCCGCTCCGCCCGTTCGTCTCGAGACGTTGCAGTTGTCCTTCTCGAAGCGAGACCATGGCCAGTTCGGTGCCGGCGAACACCGCGTTGATGAGTATGAGGAGCGCGATCAGAGTGAGCTGGGGCCAGATGGTCTCCACGGACGCCATCAACCCCGCTTCATGATTTGGTGGGGCACCACCCGGCAGGGCATGTGTCGGGCCCGGTCAAGCCGGGCTCCCGCCCACGGATCCGACGAAGTGGAGTGCGATTTCGTCCTGCGTCCTGCCGAGGCGACGCCCCTGGCTCGCCGAAATGCGCGAGCGGACCTGCGCGATAGACCTAGTGGCCCATCTCGTAAGTCCGCTGGCATTTCGACGGCCAGATGACACCGCT
>CAYZKF010000043.1:0-10806 GCA_964479135.1 uncultured Acidimicrobiaceae bacterium | reverse complement strand
ACCAGGGTCCAGACCGTCTATCGGACCTGGCCTGCCGAGTTGGGCCCGCTTCCGGTCGGAGCCGACACCTCCACCGGGATCTACTTCCGCCCCGAATTGGGGGGCCAGCAGGTCCTGGTCGGATCGGTCCTCCCCGAGGACGAGGAGGAGGAGGTCGACGACCCCGACAACTTCAAGAGGGTCCCCGACCAGGAGTTCACCGCGATGAAGTTGGCGGCCTTCCATCACCGGATACCGGACCTGGAGGCCCGCGGGAACGTGTCAGGGATCGCCGGGCTCTACACCATCAACCGTGAGGATGTCCACCCCGTGGTCGGCCCCACCGGGGTAGATGGCTTTTGGGTGGCCAACGGCTTCAGCGGGCACGGGTTCAAACTGGCTCCGGCGGTGGGCTCGATGGTGGCCCAGGCGGTATCGGGTGAGTCGACCGAGTTCGACACCGATGTTCCCATGTCCTTCTTCGGCGTCGATCGTCAGCCGCTGGACTTGGCCGTCAAACACGTCCTCGCCTGATGCTTTTCCTCGACGCCACCGCCACCCGCCAGGCCCTTCCCATGCCTGACGCGGTCGAGGCCATGGAGCACGCCTTCACCGGTTCGGCGGAGACCCCCCTGCGGACCCTTGTCGGCAACTCCTTGGTGATGCCCGGTCGTCTCGACGACCACATGGCGATCAAGGTGGTCTCGGTGGTTCCGGGGAACCCCGCGGGTCTGGTGGCGTTATTTGGCCACGACGGGAGCCCACTGGGAATCGTCGACGGCCCCACCCTCACCTCGATCCGGACCGGTGCGGTGTGCGGGCTGGCCACACGTCTCCTCTCCCCGGAGACCGGAGGGACCCTGGCCATGCTCGGTGCCGGGGCCATGGCCTTCGACCAGGTCGAGGCGATACGGGCGGTCCGCCCCATCGAGAGAGTGCTGGTCTGGTCCCGCGATGTCGAGAATGCGCAGATCCTCGCCGACAGGGTGGGAGGCGAGGCGGTCGGGGATGCCGATCAGGCGGTGATACCGGCCGATGTGGTCTCCTGTGCCACCCCGGCCCGTTCCCCGTTGTTCACCGCGGCTGCGGTACGTCCCGGCGGACACGTCAACGCGGTGGGGGCATTCACCCCCGAGATGGTTGAGATTCCACCCGACCTCCTCGGCGAGGCCTTCGTGGTGGTCGACGACCGGGACGCCGCCGCCGCCGAGGCCGGCGACCTTCTCCAAGCAGGTCGGAGCCCCGACGCCACTTTACGCGAGCTCCTCGAGGGGGGACCTGTTGCCCCGCCAGGTGTGGTGACCGTATTCAAGAGCGTCGGAATCGCCGCTCAGGACGTCGCCGCGGCGAGACGGGCGTTGGAGAACGCCGTCCGGATGGGTGTCGGCCGCACCCTGTAGTTGTCCCGTCTGCGGGGGACCGGCGGCCCGTGGGGTCGTCGAGGGCGGTGTGAGGCGGAGGGTGTTCCCCCGCTCCTAGGGGACCATCCACCCCCTCGCCCTCAAGCTGAGCGGCGAGCTCCGCGGACTTCGAGACCGTCGAGCAGACGCTGGGAGGCGGCCGCGATCTCATCCACCGCGGTCTGGAATACCTCCAGATTGTGGGTGGCTGGCTTGGAAAAGCCCGAGATCTTCCGGACGAATTGGAGAGCTGCGGCCTCGATTTCTTCGGAGGGCGCAGGGTCCGCGCCCTCTCTCAACACTTTGATCGATCTGCACACCAGCAGAAACCTACCTGCGGCGCCGCACTTGCTCCACTTCGGCGGCCACCAGTGAGATGGTCAGCGCAGACACCACCGGCACCGGACGGTCGGCTTCACCTCCGGAGAGCAGCGCGGAGGCGAAGACCAGGACGCCGGTGAGTGAGCGCGCGGAGTGGAGCCGATCCCGGCTCAGCTTCCACTTCATCCTCGAGTCCACCAGGCTCGAAGGGTCGGGCGGAGCTCGGACGATGGCGGCCAGGGCTACCAGGCCGATCAGGGTCACCGCCAATGGTTGGAGTCCGAGGGCTTCAGCGGAGAAGGCGCCCGTGGCGGTGGCCACCAGGGTGGTACCGATCGCGGCCAGTACGGCGGTGACAACACCTGCGGTGTTGGTCCCTTCAGCCATGTGAGCATCGATATAGATGGCGAGGGCGAGACCGAAACCGGCCACCCACCCCACCCGGTTGACCGAGAACACCGCGGCGTACCCACCGACCACGGCGAGATCGGTGATCAGTGGCCGTCTTCCGGTCGAGTTGAGGACGAGACGGGCCGCCAACAAGAGCCCACCCACGGCGAAGACGGACACCGCCGGGTACCCCAGGAGAACCCATGCCCCGGCGGCTGTCCCGGCGAGCAGAGCCGACCAGTTGTGGTCGGGGTCCAGCTCCCTGACCAGACCCCAGATCACCAAGACGTGTACCGGCGCCCACCACACCTCGACATCGCCGTCGTTGGCCCAGACGACCAACGATGCAACCCCGAAAAGTGCCGCCAGCAGAAACAGGAGCCGGTTCGACCACAGGGTCAAGTCGAAGGGTCTACCGAGATGGCTTCTGAACGCCATCGTCGAGATTCTGGCCGGAACCCTCGACTGACGCAGGTTCTGCCGATCTGGTTTCTACGCTTCACCCGGTGACCAGACCTCTCGACGGCATCCGCAGGATCCCCGCGGTGGGGGTACTCGCCGAGCGGGAGATGGGCGGGTTCCTCGCACTCGCCGCCCTCGTCGGCGTGGGTGTCGGTCTCGGGGCTGCCGGCCTGGTCCTCCTCCTCGAAGGGATCGATTGGCTGCTCGGGCCGATCCTCGAACCGCTCTTCGCTCCGGAGGAGCACGGCTGGTTCGCGTTGACCCGGGCATGGGTGTTCGTCACCGTCCCGGTGGGATTGTTGGCCGCCTGGTGGATCGCCAAGCGGTTCGCCCCCGAAGTCGCTGGTGACGGGGTACCCGAGGCGATCGCCTCCCTGACAGTCCACGGGGGGAGGATGAGGGGGAGAGTGGGCCCACTCAAGATGCTGAGCACTGCCATCACTGTCGGATTCGGCGGCTCGGCAGGACGGGAAGGTCCCATCGTCCAGATCGGCGGGGCGGTCGGGTCATGGGTCTCCCGGAGGTTCAGCCTCGGAGAGGACCAGGTCCGATCGCTGGTGGCTGCCGGTGCCGGTGCCGGAGTCGGAGCCGCCTTCAACGCCCCCATCGCCGGGATGCTCTTCGCACTGGAGGTGATCCTCTCGTCTTTTGCTGCCCGTCACATGTCGGCGATCGTCATCGCCTCGGTGTCGGCGGCGATCACGTCACAGATGCTGGTGGGGCCCGAACTGGCCTTGGACGCCGGCTTCTATCGGCTCAACTCCTTCGCCGAGCTCCTCGCCTACTCCGGCCTCGCCCTGGTCATCGTTGCCGTGGGGTTCTTCTTCCTCCGATTCCTCAACCGGATGGAGACCGTTGCCGCTCGTTACGACCGGTCATGGGGGTGGATGCGGCCGGTGGGGGCGGGGCTCATCGTCGCCGGGCTCATCTTCTTCGAGCCCCAGCTGTTCGGCACCGGACAGCGTTTCACCAACGCCCTTCTCAGCGGGGCTGCCGGCGACCTGTGGTGGATACTCCTGCTGCTCGCCCTGGGCAAGGCGGTGGCTACCAGCCTGACCATCTCTTCGGGGGCGTCGGGAGGGGCGTTCATGCCCTCGCTCTTTATGGGAGCCGCCCTCGGGAGCGGGTTCGCCCACCTCCTCGACCCGATCTGGTTCGGAGCCAGGGCGCTCGACCCGGGAGCCTTCGCCGTGGTAGGGATGGCGGCGATGTTCGCCGTGGTGGGAAGGGCGCCTCTGACGGCAATCCTCATCGTTTTCGAGGTCACCGGCGCACGTGACTACGGGCTGATCATCCCGTTGATGCTGGTGGCCACCCTTGCCACCTTCCTCGCCGAGAGGCTGCACGGCGATTCGGTCTACACCCAGGCTCTCCGAAGGAAGGGGATCATCCTCCGCAGATCGGGGAGCGTCGACATCCTCGATGCCGTCGAGGTGGGCCGGGTCATGGCCACCGTCCGTGTCACCGTCACTCCTGAGATGGCGGCATCCCAGGCCGAGGCGATGATGAACCAGAACCGCACCCACGGTTTGGCCGTGATCGATGGGGAGGGGCACCTGGTGGGCATCGTCTCCCTGACCGATGTGACCCGGGCAAATCCCAGCGATGGCGAGAAGACAGTCGGCGAGGTGATGACTCCCCGGCCGGTCACGGTCACACCGTCGACTCCGGTGTCGCGAGCCCTGGAGCGGATGGCCGCCCTTGGCGTGGGGCGGCTCCCGGTCGTCGCCGAGTCCGACCCCAGCCGCCTGGTGGGGATGTTCCGGCGCGAGGAGGCGGTCAGGGCATATCACGAGGCGCTCTCCGCCAGCACCGAATCCGAATTGCACCGATTGCGGCTCGCCCAACGCACCGACCCCGGCGCCGGCTATTACGACTTCAGGATCCCGCTCGGGTCGGTTGCCGACGGTCGGCGGGTTAGGGAGGTGGCCTGGCCCGAGGGCTCGACCCTGGTTTCGATCAGAAGGGGGCGTGATGTCCTGGTCCCGACCGGGAGCACCGTTCTTCTCCCCGGCGACGTGGTAACCGCCTTTGGGACCGATGTCTCCAAGAGGCGGATGATCGACCGGCTCAACGCCGGAGCCGAGGAGCCCACCGCGGAGATCGAGCTCGAGGAGATTCTCGAAGAGGGTGGAGAGTCAGCCGGGAACCAGGCATAGAATCGGGTCGAGTCCCAGGAAGGATGGAATGGAAGTCGCAGCGATCGTCCTCAGCATTGTCATCCTCTCCGTGGTCATTTGGAATTTGTTCCGGATCCGGGCTCGTAACGCCAAGCTCCTTGAGGAGGGGCCCAAGACCGCGGTCGGAGCCGGGCTTTCGACCACCGGTCATCTCTTCGAGGCAACCACAGGTCACCACGCACCGGTCAGCGAGTTCCACGTCCACGGCGAGGAGATCCGGGTGACCTTTGATGTTCCGCTCCCTGAGGAGCGGGACGAGGTCCTCGAAGAGCTACTCGTCGACGAGGGCACCGAAGTGGTCCGGGAGAAGCGGCACACGCTCCCCATCGCCGACGCCACCGTAATCGTGGTCTACGCCGGCCGGGGCCAGGTCCGAGAAGTGGGCCGCACCAAGCTGGCCTCTCCTGGTGAATTGCCTCCGCGAATCGACGACATGGGGCTCAGCATGACCCATGTCGCCCACGACCCGTTTGCCGCACCATTCGAAGGCGAAGTCGATCACGCCGCGCGTTATGACGTTCGGGCCGACAGCCCGGAGGACGAGCTGGGGCCATTGGGCAAGGAGCTCAGGATCCCCAAAGGGCTCGACCGAGGGTTGCGCGCTCTCGGCGTTGACCCCGCCACGGCCGATGGCTCCGATTTGATCCTCGCCCTGCTCCGCATGTTCGGCTACACGGTTACCGAGCAGGCTTTTCCCGACTCATATCTGGCGCTCAAAGACGGTGCCTCGACATACATCCTCACCGAGGCCCATGCGCCCGGCGACTCGCCCGAGATCTCCGACAGCGTCATCCGCCGATTCCTCGCCGACTTCTCCTCATCGGGAGCGGATCGGGGGATGCTTCTCAGCGAGAAATACGCCCCGTTCTCCATCCACGAGATCGAGAGTCGTCAGCCAAAGGTCAGGTTCATCACCAGGGAGCGTGTCCAACGTTTCATCGACGGGATGGCGATGGGGTAGGGATGCCATCACCCGCCGCGGGGGTAAGATGGACCGACAAGGAGGAGCGATTTGTTAAGCAACATGAGAGGCGCCCAGCTTCTGATAGTCCTGCTCATCGTCCTACTCGTCTTTGGTGCGAGGAAGCTCCCCGATCTGGCCCGGTCGCTGGGAGCTTCGGCCAAGGAATTCCGCAAGGGAATCGAGCAGGGGATCGACGAAGCGGACGCCCAACAGTCAGACGTCACCAAAACCTCGGATTCCTAGGAACCGTCCCACGGGCGGCTTCGTTGATGGAGTAGGGCTCGATGGAGTCCATCCCACTTACCTGGGAAGAGGTAGCCCGTGTCCACGGACGGAAGATCTACAACTTCGCCTACCGGCTCACCGGGAACGCGGACGATGCCAACGACCTCGTCCAAGAGGTCCTGCTTCGGGTGCGCAAGGGTCTGGCCGCCTATCAGCCGGGGAGCTTCGAAGGCTGGTTGTGGCGGATCACCCGTAACGCCTTTCTCGACGACATCCGCAAACGCAACCGTCGCCCCACCACACCTCTGCCGGAGGAGGTCGATCGCTGGGATCTTGCCTCCTCCGCCGGTGCCGATGTCGAATATGCCCGAGTCACATTGGGCGACGACATCCAGAAGGCACTGCTCGAGCTCCCGCTCGAGTTTCGTGAGGCAGTGGTCCTCTGCGATGTGGTCGGCCTCACCTACGAGGAGATCGCCATGGCCGCGGCGGTGCCTATCGGAACCGTGCGAAGTCGGATCCACCGGGGTCGGAAGATGTTGAAGGGGAAACTGGAGTGAGGCATCCCTCCGAGATGATCAGCGCCTATCTCGACGGCGAGTTGACCGCCGCTGAGATCGGCCAACTGGTATCCCACCTGGCGTCCTGCGGCCATTGCGCCGCCGAGATGGAGGACACCCAGAGAGTGCGGGCAGCGGTCCGCTCGTTGCCGGTGCTCGACCTGCCGCTTGGTCTGGTCCCTGAGGCGGACGCCGCCTTGATCCCGTTGCGTCGCAACCGCGGAGTCTGGGTGGGTGCGGCCGCGGCGATCGTGGTTGTTGTCATATCGGTGGCTGCTCTTTTCGCTCCGACACCGGCATCGGTCTCGGTAGAAGACCTGAGCAGCCGGTTTGGAGCCCGCCTCAGCCTCGACCCGGCGTTTGGACCGGCCAAGGTTGTCATGCCCGACTGGGAGCACCAGGTGGTCGACGAATGACTCGTCTCGTCGCCATTGTCGTGGTGCTTTCGCTGGTCCCCTCGGTGGCCTGGGCGGCCGACCTCGCCGAGATTCTCGAACGGGGACGTGATGCCTCCTACACCGCGGAGCAGATGATCAGCTGTGCCACGCCCGATGGAGCCCGCGACGCTCTTCTCCGTATCGAGCAGGCCGGCCCCGAGATCGTCATGGGATCTGGCTTCGCTTCTGAAACCGCCGTCGCCGTCGGAGCCGGTGGCTGGATGCTTCTCCACCAGGATGGTGTGGTAGACGAGGCTCGGGTGGAGAGCGGTTCCAGCGCGGTCGACAATCTCTACCTCGTCGAGGATCTCGGCGAGGTCTCGTTCATGGGCCGAGGGGCGACCGCCTACCGGTTGGAGCGTGAGGGCATCCTCCGCGCCGAGGTCGTTGTCGACGACGCTACCGGGGTCATGGTCCGGGCGGTCACCTTTGACGCCGATGACAGCACCTACTGCGTCCGCCGGTTCATATCCTTCGAGCCCGGGGAACGGCAACTGCCCCCGAGGCACCTGAGCACACAGACCGAACTGACCCCCATCGAGACGGTCGGGGGCGGGTTCCCCGAGTCGGTTGCCGGGTTCAGCCGTCTCGACCAGTACGAGGACTCAGACGGGTTCAGATTCACCTATTACTCGGACGGGTTTTTCTCCTTCGCCGTTTTTCATACTCCGTCGCCGGTGGACCTCCCCGGTGCCACCGAGGTCAGGCTCGGCGGGGCGATGTACCGACGGTGGTTCACTCCCGGCCAGGTGATCTATGTCTGGGAGACCCGGAGCGGGGGGATGGCGATGGTCGGTGACCTGCCTCCTGATCTGCACGAATCGGCACTCGCCCCCCTACCCCTACCGCACGACCCCGGCCTCTTCCGGAAAATCTGGCGCTCCCTGTTCGGCTGATCCGAACCTCAGGTTCCAGGACCCAGATATGGGTCAAATCCTCTCAAGGTGAGGTGAGGGCCGCCTCGTAGGCGGCGAAGGGCCGGGCAACTCCGAGCTCGTCGGACGCGACCACGCCGGTGATCACCCCTTCCTCGTTGAGGAAGTAAGTGGTGCGGGTGGCGTAGCCGTAGACGTCGTCGAAGGAGTCGTACGCCCGGGCGGTCTCCCCGTGGGGCCAGAAGTCGCTGAGAATGTCGAAGGTGAAACCTTGCTGCTCGGCCCAGGCGGCGTTGGCGTGCCTGGTGTTGCAGGTGATTGCCACCACCCTCACCCCGCTGTCGTTGAACCGGTGGAGGTTGTCCCTGATCTCGCAGAGCTCACCCTCGCAGGTCTTGGTGAAGGCGTAAGGGATGAAGACGAGCGCCGCTTTCGACCCTTTCAGATCCTCCAATGAGACCACCTCCCGTCGCTGGTTCTGCAGGGCGAATCCTGGTGCGGGGACGCCGGTTTCGAGGCTCACAGGCTCTGGTATTCCGATTCTCGAGAGCTTTTGACCCAAATACGGGTCTGGGTACCTGAGGTTCGCAGATTACGACCACCCGTCGAGGAGGACCCGGGCCGCCCAGGCGGTGGGGTCTTGGAGTTCGGCGGCACTCGGCATCCGTGTGGGGTCGGCCCAGAGGGTGGTCAGGGCGTCGTCGCCGTAACGGCGCTCCACCTCCTGGTTGAAGATGTCGCCGAGACGGGTGGCTTCGGGGGGAACGGCTCCGACGCCGATCGTCGCCGACACCTGTCCCGACTGCTCCCGCGCCTGGTCTCTGGCGTCGGAAATGTCATCGAAGGAGGGGGCCATGGTGGTCAGGGAGCGACGGGCGATGAGCCGGGCGCATCCGGTGATGGCACCAAGGAACGCCTCGAGCTCTGCCCTCGGGGCCTCGGCTCCCTCTCCCCCGATCAGGCTCTCGATGCCCCCGGCATCTTCGATGGCTCGCTCGATGTCGGAGGGGTCGGCACCGGCCACCATCAACCCGCTCAGCTTCGAAGGGTCGATCCGGGTGGCTTCGGCGAATGCTCCGACCAGGACGGCGAGGTGATCCTGGATCCAGGGGAGCTCACACAATGACCTGAAGGCCACCTCGTTGGCCACCACCCAGAGACGGACCTCATGGACATCAACTCCAGGGACCAGCAGTTGGTCGATGTTGGGAACGATCAGGGTCATCGGGCCCGGGTGGTCCGGGGGCAGGCCGGCGTCGAAGCCGGCAACCGCCCAGGTGGCAAGAGAACCGACCAGGGATCCAGCCTGGAGCCCGATGATCGCCGGCGCCATCTGGGCGAAGATGGGGGCGGCCGGTCCGTCGGTGCCCACCGACATGGCGAAAGGCTCGACCAGCGATGCGTAGGTCTCGAGGTTCTTCTCCGCCCAGGAGCGTTGGTCGAGGGGGAAGACCTCACTCGCCACCGAGACACGGAACGGGGCAATCTGTTCCAGCTGGAACTCGGCGAGGCGGGCCAGATCGCGAAACTCGTCCGCGGCCCAGGGCTCGACGGGTTCCCGATCCCCGGCGAGGTGCCGGGCGACTTCGGCAGCCAGCTTCCAGTTCACCGGCCCCGGCTGGTTGAACAGGTCGAACAGCTTCGAGAAAAGGTCGTCGCTCACGGGTTCAATCTTCCCAGAACCACGTCGAGAGTCTGTACGTCGTTGTCTCGCAGGATGCGGATCGGCACGTTGTGTCCCGCTCGAAGACGGCGAAGCACCGCAAACAACTCGTCGAGACTGACCACCTCGACTCCGGCAATCTCGGTGATCACGTCGTTGACCTGGCCGCCGTGGTCCTCGAAGGCCGATCCGCTGGACAACCGGTTGACCCCGACACCTACCGGGTACTCGGCATCGCCGGAGGCAGCCCATGCGGTGGCGCCTTCGATCCCCAGACGGGCATGGGCGACCTGTCCGGTGTTGATCAGGTCGGAGACCACACCGATCATGATGTCGACCGGCACGGCAAACCCGATGCCTTCCGGTCCGAGGTCGGAGACGGCTATGGCGGTGGTTATCCCGATCAGCCGGGCGTTGGCGTCGACCAAGGCGCCGCCGCTCGAGCCCGGTGCAATCGGTGCGTCGGTCTGGACCAGCCCGTAGAGATTCTCACCGCGGGTGATGGCGAGAGCCCGGTTGAGGGCGCTGACAACGCCCGCGGTCACGGTGGGGCCGCCGTCCAAGCCAAGTGGGCTGCCAACGGCAATGGCGGGCTCGCCGATGGAGAGAGCAGACGAGGTCCGCAGGTCGATCGGGGTCAGGTCCTCCCGGTCGACCTGGAGCACGGCCAGATCGGTGATCGGGTCGGTTCCGATGACCCGGGCCGGATAGCGGGCACCGTCGGCGAACTCCACCGCCACCGAGCCTGCTCCGCTGACCACATGGTGATTGGTGACAATGTATCCCTCGCTGCCGTAGACCACCCCGCTCCCACTGCCTTGCAGGAGAAAGCCGGAGACCGAGACGAAAACCGTCGAAGGGATGACTCTCTCGGCCACCGAGGCCACGGTGACCACGTCTCCCAGAGTCGGTGGGGGGCCGGTGGGTGGCGGTGCGGTAAGGGACGGCGGCGGGGGAAGAGTGGGGGGCACCGGCTCCTCGAAGATCCCGACCGCACCGAGGATGGCGAAGGTGACTCCGGTGCCGAGGAGCGCACCTCCGACGATTCCCAGGATCAGGGTCCAGGGATCGGTCCTACCTTGTTTGGCCGCGGCCGGTTCCGTCGGCTCCCAACTCCGCTGGAACAGATCGCTTCCCGGTTCGGTCATATCTGATGGATTCTATGGAACGACCCGGCCAATCCGTCCCCAGCGGGTCGGGCACGCACCGAGGGATCGATTACCCGCACAAGTCCATGTCTTGGTGCCCTCTGGCGCAAGCGGCGTCGCTGGCCGGCGAAACGCCCACGTACCTACGGCGGGGGGCACTTAGGCTTGCTCCAGATGGACCGATCGAGAACAACCGTGAGAG
>CAYZKF010000042.1:0-10830 GCA_964479135.1 uncultured Acidimicrobiaceae bacterium | reverse complement strand
GGTTCTCGAAGCCATCTGGGGCCACGACCCGGCGGACTCCACCTCCTACCGCGGCGACTATCCCGATCCAACAGCCGATCTCGACGCTGGAGTGTCCGGGCTCAAGGTCGGGGTGGTCCGGGAGTTGGCAGGGGAGGGGTACGAACCGGAGGTCGAGTCGGAGGTCGCCGGCATGGTGGAACGTCTCGCCGGGGCCGGAGCCGATGTGGTCGAGGTCTCGCTGCCCTCGTTCGAGGTCGCCCTCTCCGCCTATTACCTGATCGCCCCGGCCGAGGCGTCGGCCAACCTGGCACGGTTCGACGGCGTCCGTTACGGGCTGCGTGTCGACGGCGAGACCACCGAGGCGCTTATGGCGAGGACCCGGGCCGCTGGCTTTGGCCCTGAGGTCATCCGGCGGATCCTTCTCGGTACCTACGCCCTCTCCGCGGGGTATTACGACGCCTTCTACGGGCAGGCGCAGCGGGTTCGGGCGGCGATTCGCCACGACCTGGCCCGGGTCTACTCGGATCTCGATGTCCTGGTCTCCCCGACCAGCCCCACTGTCGCCTTTCCGGCCGGGGACCGGACCTCCGACCCCATGGCGATGTACCTCTCCGATATCTGCACCATTCCCTCCAATCTGGCTGGCGACCCGGCGATCTCGATACCGATTGCCCTCGATCGTCAGGGTCTTCCCATCGGGTTCCAGGTGATGGCGCCCGCCCTAGGGGAGACGGTCATGTTCAGGGTGGCCGCCGAGGTGGAGCGTCTCGCCGAATTCGACTCCCGCCCCGAGATCCCGGTGGTGGCGGGGTGAACTGGCAGCCGGTCATCGGCATCGAGGCCCACGTCGAGTTGTCGACGAGGTCGAAGATGTTCTGCGGTTGTGCGGTCGACTTCGGCGCGGAGCCCAACACCAATGTCTGCCCGGTGTGCCTCGGCCTCCCCGGGGCGTTGCCGGTGACCAACCAAAAGGCGATCGACGACATCATGGCCATCGGTCTCGCTCTCAGCTGTCAGGTGTCGGCACGTTCGGTGTTCCACCGCAAGAACTACTTCTACGCCGACCTCCCCAAGAACTATCAAATCTCTCAATTCGATGTGCCGGTGTGCCGGGAAGGCCATCTCGATGTCACCGTCGACGGGGAGACCCGACGAGTGGGCATCGAGAGGGCACATATGGAGGAGGACACCGGCAAGTCGACCCATATCGGAGTGGGGGGCCGGATTCACTCGGCCTCCGCCACCCTGCTCGACTTCAACCGGTCGGGTGTCCCTCTGGTGGAGATCGTATCCAAGCCGGACATCCACTCTGCCGTCGAGGCCCGAGCCTATGCCCAGGAGCTGAGGTCGATCGTCGCAGAGCTAGGTGTCTCCGACGCACGGCTCGAGGAGGGGGCGATCCGTTTTGACGCCAACGTATCGATCCGCCCGCTGGCGGACGAGCCGTTGGGTACCAAGGTCGAGGTCAAGAACATGAACTCCTTCCGATCCCTGGAGAAGGCCATCGAATATGAGATCGAGCGTCAGACCGCGGTTCTCGACGGCGGGGGTGAGTTGGTCCAAGAGACCAGGCACTGGGACGAGGAGACCGGCGTGACCCATTCGATGAGGACCAAAGAGGGATCCTCGGACTACCGGTATTTCACCGATCCCGATCTGGTTCCCATGGCCATAGACGAGGCGTGGGTCGACCGAGTCCGCGCCAGCCTTCCCGAACTGCCCGAACAGCGGCGGGGTCGCTATCGGGATCTCGGGCTCGATACTCGCCAGTCGGGGGTGCTCGCCGCGGCACCACCAGACATTCGTTCCATCTTCGACGACGCGGTTGCTCAGGGGGCGCCGTCGGCGGCAGCCCATAACTGGTTGACCGGAGAGGTCACTGCCCACCTTCGTCGCCTCGGTGCGGAAGCCGATTCACTGCGGCTCACCGGAGCCGAGCTCGCCGAGCTGATCCGTCTAGTAGACGAAGGGATCGTTTCGGCCACGGCAGCCAAGGAAGTCCTCGAAGGGGTGATGGCCGGAGAGGGCTCGCCGACGGAAGTGGCATCGGATCGCGACCTGGTCCAGGTGTCGGATCGTGGTGCCCTGGCTGAGGTGGTGGCGTCGGTGGTTGCCGCCAACCCCGAGGCGGTCCACAGGTTCGAAGAGCAGGGTGAGGAGAAAGTGGTCGGCTTCCTCGTCGGTCAGGTGATGCGGGAGACCCAGGGGAAGGCCGATCCCCGTCTGGTCAACCAGCTGATCAGGGAGACACTCTCCGGGTAGCCACCGATGGGCCTGTTCACCCGGTTACCTTGTTCGGGTGCAACGTCAGACCAAGATCATTGCCACCCTGGGCCCTTCCGTGGCCAGCCCAGAGGGTGTGGCCGCCCTGGTGGCGGCTGGCATAGATGTGGCCCGGATCAACTTCTCCCACGGGACCTCCGAGGTCCAGGAGCGAATGGTTCGATGGGTCAGGGAGGCCGCCGAGGAGGCGGGACGCCCGGTGGCAGTGATGCAGGACATCCAGGGGCCCAAGCTGCGGGTCGGCGTCTTCCCGTCGGGCGAGGTGAAACTCGAGCGCGATACTGTGGTAGAGCTGGTCGCCGATGCCTGGGAGGGAGGTCCCGGGGTCATCCCCATCGGGTATCCCGACCTGGTCCGGGACGTGGATCCCGGAAACCGGGTCATCCTCGCCGACGGTCTCATCCTCCTCGAGGTCCTCGAGGTCGGCGACTCGTCTTTGAAGGCCAGGGTGGTGATTCCGGGGACGCTGACCGACAACAAGGGGGTCTCACTCCCTGACAGTCGTCTCACCATGCGCAACGTCACCCCCAAAGACGAGGCTGACCTCGCTCTGGGACGCAAGTGGGGTGTCGACTATGTAGCCGCCTCGTTTGTCAGGACCAGGGAGGACGTCGAAGCGGTCTCCGAGTTGACCGGAGGCGCCCCGGTCATCGCCAAGATCGAGTTGGCTCTGGCCCTCGAGAAGCTCGACGAGATCATCGACGCCTCGTTCGGGGTGATGGTGGCCCGTGGTGACCTCGGAGTCCAGGTTCCCCTCGAGCGGCTCCCCATGATCCAGACCGACATCCTCAACCGGGCCAACGCCGCGGGAAAGGTCACGGTTACCGCCACCGAGATGCTGGAGTCGATGACACACAGCCCTCGCCCCACCCGGGCCGAAGTGACCGACGTGGCCAATGCGGTCATGGCGGGGACCGACGCGGTGATGCTCTCCGGAGAGACCGCGGTCGGCGACTACCCGGTGGAGACGGTCGAGGCAATGGCTCGAATCTGCTACACCGTGGAGGAAGGGACCCTGTCGACCCGTGGGGTGCACCCCGTCGAATTCGTCGGCGACGAGAATCAGGTGGCCTCCGCAGTGGCCCAAGCCGCCAGCCAGATCGCATTACACGTCGAGTCGAGGGTCATCGTGGCCTTCACCGAGAGCGGGAGCACGGCACGTCTGATCTCCAAGTACCGGCCGGAGCAGATGGTGGTGGCCTTCTCCCCCTCGGTTGCGACCCTCAACCGGATGGCCCTGCTCTGGGGGGTGGTCCCCCTCCGGTTCGAACGGCAATCGTCGACTGACGAGGAGATGGCTGCGGCGGCATCCCAACTCGAGGAGGCGGGGTTGGTCGAGCACGGCGAGACCGTGGTGATGGTCGCCGGAGTTCCGCCGAACGTCCAAGCATCGACCAACTTGGTCAAGGTCCATAGGGTTGGGGAGCCCTCAGGACGGCTCGGCGGCTAGTGCACTAGTTACGATCAGGCAATGGGTCAGAACGTCGAGATCAAAGATGTGACTGCGGTGGGCGACGTGATGATCGTCGACACCGACCGGAGCTTCACCGGCCAGGACGGGGAGACGATCACTCCCGGCTCCCCGGGGAGCGGAGTGCCCGGTGTGCTCGCCGGCCGGTTGTTCGGGCTCGGTCTCGGCATCGACCACGTCTTCGTCCAACAGAACCTGGTCACGGTCCGGCGCCCGGGGGGATGGGACCCGACATCGAAGAACATGGTCAGCGAGGTGACCCGACACTTTCTCCGCTTCTACGACGAAGAGGAGTAGGGATCAGTCTTCCCCGTCGTCTCCGGGAGGTGAGGTGGGTGGCGCCGGCAGGGTGGTTGTCGTGGTCGTGGGACAGGTGTGCTCCTGGCCGGGCACCCGACACGGGTGGAGTTGGATGATCGCCCGTTGCGGGAGGTAGGTCACCGGCCAGGTCTCCTCCGAGATCAGCTGGGTGCCGCCCCTGAGAATTTGCCGGGTGACTCCGACGCTCCAGCCGGGCCGCTCGGATTGGATGGTGTCCATGTAGGTAACCGGGAGTGCCGGATCGGTCACGTATTGGGGCGATGGCGGGGCAGTCTGGTTTGACCGCTCCGACACGGTCCCCACCACATGGAGGGCGTTGGCCCCCCCTGCTGAGATCACGTTGATGAAGGTCTGCCCCCGGGCCTGCTCACCTTGGACCGTCCGACCGTCGTTGTCACCGAAGATGCGAACGGTGATCGAGGTGTTGGTGTGTCGGGTGTCGATGAGGATGGCGTTCGGGGTGTTGTTACGGAAGATCAGATCCGGTGTTCTCCAGTTGACCGTGGCCTCGATGCCCTCGGGGTATCGGGAGAAATAGATGGTGTGCGGCTTGTGCTCGATGTCCTCGTACCCGCCCCAGAAGACCGCGTTGTACATGGTGGTGGCGAACTGGCTCACCCCGCCACCCACGGTGTCGACCAATTGGCCGGCGACGATGGTCCCGGCGGGGAGATAACCCTTCTCCAGGGTGCGCTCTCCGACATAGCCATTGATGCTGAACTGGTGTCCGGGTCGGATGATGGCCATGTCGATGGTGTCCGCCATCAGTTGGATGTTGGTCACCCGGTCCTGACAGCAGGCGTGGTGGGTGGTGAACTGGCTGACCAGGTGTTTGATGCCCAGGGCCTCCAAATCCTCGGTGGTGACATCGGGGTCGGCCGCCTCCACCACCGGGAGGACGCCGACCCGCCCACTCGACCGGCCGGTCTGGAGGAGCTTCTGAGCGGTCTCCCCCTCATCGATCCGGGTCCCTCGGCGCCCGGGGATGATGGCGATGTCGTCGCCGGTGATCCGAAACTCGGCGTTGACCGGTTCGTCCTCGTAGTCGGCCCTGATCGGTGTCAGGTAGGTGTCGACCACCGAAGGGTCGAACGTGTGAACGATCTGAGGTGTTCCCTCGGCGACGGTTACCGCAACGTAGGCGCTGGTCAACTGGCCCGGGGTGAAGGTGACCGACTGCCCTCCGTACACCAGAGTGATCGGGTCCGCCAGCAGGTTCATTGCCTCAGCCACCGCGGCGTCGATGTCGTCCGCGGTCAGCCTGGGGACGATCACCTTGGTGGGTAGATCGTCGTTGTCGGGGTCGATGGCGAACAGGCTGGTCTGGACGATCTCGATGGCCACCGGGCGGTCGAGGCCTACTCCGGTCTCGGGGTAGATGGGTGCCGGTGCCCCATCCACTATCACCACTGCACCCAGACTGGCCGGGTCGGCGATTACGGTGGCGTCCCACTCGTCGAAGACTGCTGCCGCGGCCTCGGTGTCGATTGTCCCGGTCAAGGGGATGTCTTCGGTCTTGAGGATGTGGTTCAGCCACCACAGAAACTGGTAAACGGCATTGCCCTCACGGCCAACCAGCATGGCTCGTTCGAGCAGGTATTCCACGTCGAGGTCGAAACCCACCTCCGCGGGGTTGAGAACGACGGGCTGCCCGTCGATGGTGAACCGGGCGGGCCGGGTCAGGTAGTGCTCCTCGACGGCGACCAACTCTGATCGGGCCTCGTCCTCGGTTAGGCCGCCGAGGCCGACACCGCCTACTTCGACCCGGCCCATCACCTCGTTTTGGGATACCCAGCGGGTCAGTCCGTAGAAGGACAGGAGCAGGACGAAGATGGCCGCCACCACGGTGGCGGCGGCGAGCAAAGGATGGATTCGGAACAGGAAGTCTCTCTTCATATGGACGGCCGCCCGGATCGACCTGGTCCCTTGAGGGCAGATGGTAGTTCCACCGGAGAGCGATCCTTAACCAGGGGATCGGTCCCTTCGGTATACCCTCGACGTCCATGCCGGTGGCGATACCTCATTTCACTCCGGGTGAGGCGATGCGCATCTCCGCTTCGACGTATGTCGCCTGGAAAAAGTGCCCGGATCAGGCCAACGCCCATCTTCAGGGGATCTACGGCCCGGACTCCCGGCCGGCTTTCCTCGGCACCCTGGCCCACCGGGTGTTCAACCGGCATCTGCAAGACGGACCGATAAGCTCTACGGACTTCGCCCAGGCCTGTCGAGAGGAGATCGGGAACTCCAACCTCAACTTCAAGATGGGTGGTCTCGGGGTCAAACCCTCGTC
Organism: uncultured Acidimicrobiaceae bacterium; assembly: GCA_964479135.1. Lineage (GTDB taxonomy): Bacteria > Actinomycetota > Acidimicrobiia > Spongiisociales > ZC4RG35 > ZC4RG35. Next base: position 4,483 of record CAYZKF010000042.1, on the reverse strand, counting down.
GCTGACCGGGATGATCGAAGAGGTTCGGGCCCTTTACGACCGGTTCGTCCGTCTTCCCGCCTCGGGGTTCGAGGGATCCGAGGTGCCGTTGAGCCATGAGACCGGTGACGGGGTCGAGTTGGTGGGGAAAGTCGACGCCGTCTATCGGGAGGAAGAGCAGGGCTTCCGGCTGGTCGACTGGAAGACCGGCGACCTTGGTGATCCCGAGGACCAGTTGGGCTTCTACTCGTTGCTCTGGGTGCTGACCAAAGGTGAGGTTCCGGTTTGTGTCGAGGCGATCTCGGTGAAGACCGGAGACGTCCACCGCACCTATCCCACCGAGGAGAGCGTGCAAGAGGTAGCCACCGGAGTCGCCTCGATGGTCAACCATCTCCGCACTGCCTGGAACAGCGGCGGGGTGTTGGAGAGGAGAGCCGGGCCCTGGTGCCGATACTGCCCGATACTCGAGGACTGCGCCGAGGGTCAAGCCGTGGGAGACCTGCTCGACTGAGCCATCGCCTCCCGGAAGGCATCGAAAACCGTGGTGTGCTCGCCGTCCATCCGCTCGGGGTGCCACTGGACGCCGAGGCACCACCAATCGCCCTCGCATCTCGCCGCCTCGACGAGGCCGTCGTCGCTGCGTCCTTCAACGATCAAACCCGGGGCGAGGACGTCGATCCCCTGATGATGGAGGGTGTTCACCTTGGCCTCCTCGGCCCCATAGAGCCCTCCCAAGATCGACCCCTCCTCGAAGCGGACGACATGCCTCCGAGCGTTCATCTCGTCCGGTGAGGTGTCGTGGGTTATCAGCTCGTGGACTCCGTCGGGCCCGCCGGTGACCTCCTGTTGAAGGGTCCCTCCGAAAGCGACGTTGACCAACTGCAGCCCACGGCAGATCGCCAGCACCGGTTTGCCTTGGCTCCGGGCTGCCTCGACCAGGGCGATCTCGAAACGGTCGACGTCGTGGTCGACGTTCTTGCTGGTGGTCGAAGCTGCACCATAGGTGCCGGGGTCGACGTCGTCGCCACCGGAGATGACAACTCCGTCGACCGCAGAAACCAGTCGGTCGGCGACTACCGGCTCTTGGCCGTTGGGGAATATCACCGGTGTCATGCCGGCGGCGATCATCGAGTCTGCGTAGAAGGTGGACAGGGTGTGGAGACGGTCGGGTCCGTAGAAGGTGTTGAGGGTCCTTCTCCATGCGGTGATCCCCACCAGTGGTCTCATCCGTTCACCTCCGACTCGTCGTGCCAGACCGGCTCCTGGGGAGGTCTGACCCCCCGGAACTCCCAATCGCCCCCGAGGGCGGTGGACAACACTTCTTCGGATTGGGAGGGCTGAGCCCCGAAGTCGTATCTCACCTCGATGTCGCTCTCCACGATTCTATTGGTCAGCTCTCCGAGACCCTCCACCTCCACGGTGACCACGTCGCCCGGTTCCACCGGTCGCGATCCCGAGGGGGTGCCGCTGAGGATGATGTCGCCGGGGAGAAGAGTGATGGTACGGGCCAGATCGGCGACCAGGTAGTACATGTCCCATTCCATCTCCGAGGTGTTTCCCGATTGACGGACCTCGCCGTTGACCAGAGTCCGGATCTCCTTGTCTTGGAAGTCCCAATCGGTGACCAGGCCGGGCCCGATCGGGCACAGGGTGTCCGAGCCTTTGACCCGGAGCATCGAACCGGCATCGGTGTCCCTGAAGTCGTGCAGACCGAAGTCGTTGGCGATGGTGTAGCCGGCAATGTGATCGGCGGCCTCGGGGGGAGCGATGTCGTATGTGGGCTTGCCAATGACGATGGCGATCTCCCCTTCGTAGTTGAGGTAGAGACAGCGTTGTGGTCTGACCACGTCACCCATGTGGACGTTGAGGGCGGTAGTCGGCTTGTGGAAGTAGGTGGGCGCCGGGGGGAGTGTGGTCATGAACTCCTCGACCCGGCTCCGGTAGTTGAGATGGACACAAAGGATCTTGGTCGGCGCCACCGGGGGGAGGTGTTGGGCCTCGGCGATGGCAGCACGGCGGCCGTCGTCGGCGACGAGTTGATCACCATCGACCCGGACCGTCACCGGTTCGCCATCGAGAAGGATGCGTCGCGTCTCGGTCATGGCCCTCAACGGTAAACCACCCTGGGGGTTCAGGAACCGTCGGTGGGTGGCTGTGCACCCGAAACTTCGTACCTGTCCACGGACCAGGGTGGGGTTGCCCTCCTGTCGGCGACCTGAACCGCATCGTCGAAGATGAGCTCGGGCAGGCCTGTCTCGTCCCAGGTGACACCGTCGGTCGACATCCACCCCTTTCCGTCGTCGTCGGCGCCCTCGCCACCGATGGCAAGGAAGCCGAAACCTGCGCCGATCACGGTGCCGATTCGTCGGTCTTCGAGTCCGACCCCAACCTTCTTCCATGTGTGGCCGTCCGGCGACGAGTGGACCACCAGCCCGACTCCGAATCCGTGCTCGTCATGGTCCACATTGGCGAAAACGAACATGGTCCCACTCCTGTCGATGTAGGCGATCGGCTGCGGACTGTGCATGTGGTACATGGAGATCCAGGTGACTGGATCGTCCTGGTGGGTGAATGCGACCGTGGTGGTGGGTTGGTTGAGCCAGGGAATCGTGGTGTCGGTCCCCTCCGGCTCGGGCGCCGAAGTCAGATTGGCCAACAGGGCGAAGGAGAAGACACTCACGGCCACTGCCGCGAGGACTCCCATTTTGGAGACCTGCCGGTGGGGTGGTGGCTGCCCAGGCTGTTCCGATAACACGTCGTGTGTGGAACCTACACCGCCTGTGCATTGGTTCCTATCGTGACGGGAGCGATGCCCCTTGGTGTTCGGGGCCCGCCGGCAACGAGTCACCGATCGGTTGGCAGCGGGGCAGTGTGGACATCGAAGCCGAATCGCCCCTGACTTGCCGGGTCGTACCAGGCCACCAGGAACATCAGTTTGTCGTCGGTGAGGTGCAGGAACATCGGGTAGGAAAATCCGTCCAAACCCAAGTCGATCCCCTGGGAGGTCCAGGCGAAGGTGTCGTCGGAGAGCAGCAGCACGTTCGTCTGATCGTCGGGCTGGTGTCGCCTCCCGTCCCACTCTGCCTCGATCGCCCGAAGCTCATCGAGGGAGAGAGTGATCAGGACTTCTTCGGTGGCAGGGTCGACGAACTCGACCATCGCGGTCTCCTGGTGGAAGACGACGCCGGGTTCGACGGGGACCCCCGTGCCCGAGGTCCATCTCGTTAGCCGCAGCACCCGGTTCCCCGAGGTGGGTTCGCTGATCGAGACCGAGTAGTCGTCGATCCGGAGGAGATAGCCGGACCGTTCTGTCTCCAAGGGCTCAGGTGGGAAGTAGGTGCGGTCGGTCACCGAGGTGACCACCGCCGCGGTCCAGCGGTCGTCTCCGGTCATCTGGGAGATCCACCAGGGCCGGCTATTCCCGAAAAAGGCACCGACACCGGTGATGTCCCAATCGGTGAGATCGTGGGAGACCAGGACCTCGGGACCGGATGACGACGAGGCGATCCACCTGTCACCAGCCCGTTGGAGATGGTTCAGGTCGGACCGCACCCGGTCGGCTACTTCCCAGGTGGTCCCGTCCCTGCTGTCGAGCAGGGTGGGGAACCCGTTATCGGTGTATCCCAACAACATGATTCGCCCGTCGGGCGCGGTGTAGGCGGACTGGATGTGCGACAACTGCTCGATCACCAACCTCTCCCACTCGCCATCTCCGGTGGTGGACCAGACGGTGAAGCTCGATGGCCCGGGTGTCTGGATGAGGTCCTCTGTGCTGATGCCAAGCTCCTCGGTGGTGGTCTGCACCAGGGTGATCCCCAGAGGCCCCCAGAGGGTCACCGAGTAGGCGCCGTTCCCCATCCGGTTGTAGTCGAAGTTGTAGGCGTCGACTCCGTATGTCTCCAGCAATGCCTGTGAGATGGACGCCCAGACGTTGTCCGAGAAAGTGCCGACGTTGCCGTAGACGAGGAGGCGATCGCCGGTGTCGGTGCCTCCGGAGACGTTGGCAGTCTCCCCGGGCTCGAGGGGGATGGCTATCGGCTCCCACTGGACGCCGTCGCCTGACATCCAGACCTCGAGGGCATCCCGGTGGTGCCAGTAGCCGAAGGCGAGGAACCCGTTTTCGATCCCGATCACGCTGTCCACCCGAGTCGGAGGGGCGATCCCTGTCCCCACGCTCTCCCAGGTGACGCCGTCGATAGAGACCAAGGTCTCCAGACCGACGTAGCTTCCCCGCCGGTCACTGCCCGCCGAGACGAACAGGTAGTGGAGGCCGCCATCCTCCACGATCCCCAATGGGGCCTGGCCCTGGAGGCTGAGGGCCACCTCGAACTCCAGACGGTCCCCCTGCTCGGTGAACACCGCGGTGGTGGTGGGCTGATTGAGGGCGATGGTGGTGACCGGGGGCTCTTCTGGGGGGTCGACCTTGGTCAGGTTGCCCAGGACCGCCAGGGCGACGATGGCCAGGCCCAGCGCCGACACCACTCTGAAGGCAGAGACCTGTCGC
>CAYZKF010000041.1:0-11072 GCA_964479135.1 uncultured Acidimicrobiaceae bacterium | reverse complement strand
CTACCCGACTCGACGTAGACGACCCAGTTCTTTCCTCCGATATACACCCAGACATTCCTCACCGTGACATTGGACGCCTTGATGCGCAGCTGACCGTGGATCTCGAGGTTCTCGATGACGGCGTTGTCCGTGGTGACAGTCATGTCCCCTGAGTGTTTGGTCAGGCTGGAGGGATCGAGCAGACCTGGTGAGGATGCGCGCGCCGGACCCGGGACGAGGGCCAAGGTGACGATCCCGGCAAAGGCGAGAACCGCGGTGAGAGTTGCAATTCGGCGGGGAGTGGACATGGTTGCTCCGGGGTTGCGGGGGCGTGGGCAGTCACGCTTTGCTCTGGAGTTGCTTCGGCAGCCCCGGAGGTGCCTTTAGCGAATTGGCGTTGCGGCCACCCTAGGTGGAGCGGCCGACTACGTCGAGATGGACTCAGCCGTCGTCTTTCCTGACTCGGGCCGGGACACCGACGACCACCGCGCCGGGAGGGACGTCACCAGTGACCACCGATCCGGCCCCGATCAAGGCGCCCTCACCGATGGTTACTCCACCGAGGATGGTGGCATTGGATCCGATCGAGGCTCGGCGCGCGACGGTGGTGCTGACCAGGTCCCAGTCCTCGTCTCCTTTCATCCCGCCTTCGGTGGTGGTTGCCCGGGGCATCAGGTCGTTGATGAACATCACCCCGTGGCCGATGAACACCTCGTCCTCGATTTCCACGCCGGTGCAGACGAACGAGTGGCTCGAGATCTTGCAGCGTGCCCCGATCACAACTCCCGACTGGACCTCGACGAACGGGCCGATCGACGTCAGATCCCCGATGCTGCATCCGTAGAGATTGACCAGCTCGGGATGTGGGATCGAGACCCCCTCTCCGAGGACGACGTCGTGAGCTATCAACTGCCCACCCTCCGGGGTGCGATGCCCCTCTCCCGGAACGCGAAAAATCCCCGCTTTACTAACTCACACGAGCGACTACTCTCCGTGGCGGGTAACAGGAGGCTATCCACAAATGGGGAGTTCAGCTGGGGCAATAAGGTCGCGACCTGGTCAGGGTCTGGTCGTCGACATCCGTACCGAAACGCCGACGATCGAGACTGGTCGTCCATTTGTGCCGTTCCTCGACCTGGAGGCACTGCACATCGGGATCGAGACTCAGATAGTCGAGGCATGGAGGCAGATTCTACGGGAAGCATCTTTCATCGGCGGCGCAGCCGTCGCCAGGTTCGAGGGAGAGCTGGCGAAGTACCTCGACGTGCCGTCTGTGGTTGGTGTGGGGAATGGAACCGATGCGCTGACCCTCGCCCTCAAGGCGCTTGGGATCAAACCGGGCGACGAGGTCATAACCCAGGCGAACACGTTCGTAGCCACTATCGAGTCCATCGTCCACGCGGGAGGAGTCCCGGTCTTGGCCGATGTCGACCCGTTGACCGCGACACTCGACCCGCTCGCTGTCGATTTTGCCATCACCCGAAAGACCCGGTTCATCGTTCCGGTGCATCTGTACGGCCAAGCGGCGCCGATGAAGCCGCTGATGGAGCTGGCCAACGCCCACGGGTTGACCGTGGTGGAGGACAACGCCCAATCTCTGGGTGCCACCTACCAGGGTCGAAAGGTGGGATCGCTGGGCCACGCCTCCTCCATGTCGTTCTACCCCGGGAAGAACCTGGGCGCAGCCGGTGACGCCGGGGCCATTGCCTTCAACGACCCCGATGCCGCCAGTCGGGCTCGGTCGATGGCGAACCACGGGCGAACCGGTCCCACTGATCATGGCTTCATCGGACACAACAGTCGGCTCGACTCGTTGCAGGCAGCGGTGCTGTCCATCAAGTTGGAGCATCTCGACGGCTGGAATGCCCACCGGCGCCATTTGGCCGACGCCTACCACCAGCTACTCGGTGAGCTCCCTGTCGAGCTGCCCCATTCCCGAGTTGATGGTGAGCACATCTTCCACCTCTATGTGATCCGTCACCCAAACCGCGACGACCTGGCCCAAGACCTCAAGGGTTTTGGAGTAGCCACCGGGCTCCACTACCCGCGGCCGATTCATTTCCAGGAGCCGTATGTCGGATTGGGTCATGGACCAGGGAGCTTTCCCGTATCTGAAGCATGGGCCAGGTCTCTGCTCTCGCTTCCAATGTGCCCCACGCTTGGAGTCGACCAGATCCGATGGGTGGCAGAGTCGATAGCGAACTCGCTGGAGGGGCGTGATGCACGCGCGGACTCGACTATTTGAGCGCTTCCAGCTCGCCGGCCTGAGGGCCGTGGCGGCGTGTGCTGCCGCCTTGAGCTCGATGTGGTTGAGGCATACCTTCTTCGGAGGGGTCGGCTCCACCCCGTGGCAGGGATACGTGCTTCCGTCGATCCTGGCCGGTGTCCTGGTCGGCCTGCTCCTTGTTCGGTTGCCGGCCCGTGCTCCGGGCCTTTCCCGTCTCTCCCACGGGGTAGGGATGAGTCGTGGGGTTCTCACCGCCACCTTGATGCTCCTGGCGATGTCCTTCTTCTACCGGGCCGAGTCCTACTCGAGAGGTTCGGTTCTGCTGTTCGTGCCGGTCGCCTTCGCCATGGTATGGACCGTGGAGAAGGCGCACCTGTGGCTCATCGAGCGGATCAGGACCAATGACAACGCAGCCAGTCGGGTACTGATCGTCGGGTCGGGTGATCAGGGTAGGAAGTTGCGCCGAGTCCTGGCGATCGACCCATCCTGTCAGAGCGTGGTCGGCTATATCGGGGAGGCAACAGGGCTTCCCGAGCCGGACTTGCCGATCTTGGGCAGTCTCTCCGACCTGAAGAAGGTCGTGACCGAGCGCCAGATCAGCACGGTGGCGATCACTTCCGACTCGCTCACCGGTCGCCAGATCCAGGACCTGATCGGTGTCTGTATGGCACTGGGAGCGAACTGGATACTGGTACCTCCGATCTTCGACATGGTCCTCGATCGGCTTCGCTTCGAGGTGGTCGACGGACTACCCATCGTCTCCGAGCGTGGAGACCGCATCGTCGGCCACGAGTGGTTCCTCAAGCGAGCCTTCGACCTGGTCACCAGTGCCACCCTGACAGTGGTCGCCAGTCCCCTGCTGGTCATGGCCGCGGTGGCGATACGTCTCAGCTCCAAGGGCCCGATCATCTATCGACAGCGCCGGATCGGCATGAATGGAAAGCCGTTCACCCTCTACAAGTTCCGGACCATGGTCGCAGGGGTCGAGACTGAGTCTCATCAGCGTTACGCCACCCAATGGATCGTTGGTCGCACCGGAGACGAAGGCGCGGGGATCAACGGGGCAAAAGTCCACAAGTTGCAGGACGATGGGCGGGTGACACCGGTGGGGAGAGTGCTTCGTGCCACCTCCATCGACGAGCTGCCCCAGCTATGGAACGTGCTCAAAGGTGACATGAGCCTGGTAGGCCCACGACCGCCTATCCCCTACGAAGTGGCGAAGTACACCGACTGGCACCGGAGGAGACTCTCGGTCCCCCCAGGGGTCACCGGCCCCTGGCAGGTCGGGGGTCGGAACAGCCTGAGCTTCGACGACATGGTCAGGCTCGACCTCGAGTACATCGAGAGATGGTCGCTTGGCGCCGACGTCAAGATCCTGGTCCGCACTGTCCCGGCGCTACTTGTCCACCGCGGGTCCTGAGAGGGGAGATGGCTTCAAGATGTTGCCTATGAATCGAGAATTGAGCATCGGTCTCATCGGGTTTGGCTACTGGGGACCCAACTTGGCCCGGAATCTGGCAGCTCTGAGCACGCGCGGTGTCCAATTCGCCTCGATAGCCGACCTCAATCCGGGGCAGAGGATGAGGGCTCGTGAGCTGTACCCGGAAGTAGCCGTGGTGGAGGACTGGAATGAACTGATCGATGACGACGGGCTCGACGCGGTGGTGATCGCCACTCCGGTGGGATCGCATCACCAGCTCGCCAAGGCGGCGCTCGCCGCAGGCAAACACGTGCTTGTCGAGAAGCCACTGTCGGCGACCCTGCCGGAAGCCGAGGATCTGCTGGCGTACGCCGCCCAGGTCGAGAGGGTGCTCATGGTCGGTCATGTCTTCGAATACACCAGCGCTGTGAAGTTCATGAAAGAGGTGATCGACTCAGGGGAGTTGGGGGAGATCCTTTACCTTCGGTCCCTCCGCGTCAACCTCGGGGTGTTCCGCAAGGACATCAACGTCCTCTGGGACCTGGCACCTCACGACCTGTCGATCATCAATCACCTCCTGGGATCGCAGCCAGAGTACGTATCCGCGACCGGCGGTGATCATGTCACCCGAGGAGTCCCCGACATCGTCAATCTCAACCTCCATTACGCAAACTCGACCTTGGCCACCGTCGTCGTGTCCTGGCTCGATCCACGCAAGATCAGAGAGATGACCGTAATTGGCTCCAAGAAGATGCTGGTCTACGACGACGTGTCGGCGACGGAGAAGGTGCGGATCTACGACAAGGGTGTCGAGAGGCCAACCGAATACTCCTCCTTCGGTGAGTTCCACTACGCGTATCGCTACGGCGACATCGTGAGCCCGATGATGGAGCACCGCGAGCCTTTGTCGGAGGAGTGCGAGCACTTCGTCGATTGCATCCGCCTCGACAAGACTCCTCAGACCGATGCCGAGTCGGGTGTCCGTGTGGTCAGAGCGCTGGCTGCCGCTCAGTTGAGTCTGGGCCGGTCTGGTGCCCGGGTTTCGGTCGAGGACCCGGCTCTGGCCGAGGTCAGCGGGCGGGTCCCACACGTCCGGTCGGGGGAACTCGCTTGACCCGCAGGGCGATGGTGATCGCATCCGACGAAATGGTGACCCGGCTGGTCTCCGGTGGACTGCGAGTGTTCAAGCCGGGATACCGGGTGGTCAGTGCTCCGACTCTGCACGACGCCAGCGAGTGGGTAGGCACCGAGCCACCGGACCTGGTCATAGTCGACCTCGCCGAGACTCCGAGTGGGCAGGCCACCATGGGATAACCCCGGACCGCATCGTCGGACTTGGCGACCCGACTCTCGACCCTGCCGGGTCGCTGACAGCTTTGATGCCGGCGGATTGCGGTCTTTCCTCCCTTCTCGAGGTGGTCAAGGATATCGAGGCGAAATCTCGGGTCGACTTAGCGGGTGGCGGAGGGCAGAATGTCCTTTTCCAACGCTGAGGCAGGTTGAATGACCCTTTTCGAGTTGACGCGGGCTTTGGCTCGCCGTAAGAGATTCGTCATCGTCGCTTCACTGGTCGTCGTCCTGGCCGCCATGGTCGCCACGCTCAAGCTCGAGGACGGGTCGGTCAGTTGGCGGAGCGGTCAGAAGTGGGAAGCGGAGGTTCAGATTGCCGTGGTTTCACCGGGGAATGACTCACTCACCAACGCCGAGACCCGCACCGAGCGGATAGGTTCGGCGATCCTCTACAGCCGAGTCCTCGAGACCGGAGAGGCTGCAGAGTGGGTGGGGAGCAGAAACGGGTTCGAGCCGACGGAACGCATCACCTCGACGGTTCAGGCCGGGTCGTCCCTGATCTCGGCGAAGGTGATCGGCCCATCCGAGGCCCAGACCGCGGGGGCGGCACGGTCGATATTCGAATATCTCACGTTGAAGCTCGAAGAGCCACTGTCATTGCCCGATCGGGTCACCGCGACCACGATTCCTATCACCGAGATCTCGGGGCCCTTCGAGTCGGAGATGACCCTGACCCTGGCCGCTGGGCTCGAGGGAGTGGCCGACACCCTGTTCATCCGCGCCAGCACCGAGATCGGCTCCGACCTGACCTTGCCGGTGGTCGGTTTCTCAGGGCAGAGCGTGACCATTGGGGCCACTCTGAGACCGGTGACGACACTGCTCCTGACCCTTCAGGAATCGGGTGGCGCCCAACTCGACACGATGCTTCTGGCCGCCGACCCTGTCGGAGGGATCGTCGCCTTCTATCCGGCCCTGGTGGTTGCCCTCGACGAGTCGGCGATCGTCTCCGACGATTCCGGGGAGGAGAGAACCTGGCGACTCAACGCGGCAGGAATCACGACCTCGTGGGTTCCGGGCGGGTCCGTCGGAGCAATCGGCGGGCCCAGCGTCGTCCCGGTCGAGGTGGCGCTGATCACCCCCGATCCCGTTGCCGAGCCCATCGGCGGCCGGGCGGGGCCGATCGTCCTCGGTGGGTTTCTCTTCTTGGGAGTAATCATGATCCTGACGGTGGCGATCGTCGGGGAGACCTGGTCGCGACAACGGGCGGAGGCGGCCGTGGGGATTGAGGCGGGACCAGCCGGCGACGATCTGCTGCTCTCTCCCTATTCGGTCTGGGGGTCGTCAGACATCGACGACCAGACCGAAGCGACTATCGGACCGGTGTCCCGTCTGAGTCGTTGGGAGGCCAGGGGCGTTGAGTCCGACGCGGACTAAGTGGTGCGTCTGCGAAACAGTGAGGCGGTCTCTCCGGCCCTCGACGCCTCTGGCTGCGTCCAAAATCCTCGAAGCAGCTCCCGGCTGCGACTGCGGTTTTCTCCGTGCCAGATGCCCCCGATGTCTCGGAGACACCGGGCCCCTGTTTCATAGACAAACCACTAATCCAACGCCCAAATGCCCCCAGGGTCACACGGAGTCATCTGGCCGTCGAAGCGCCAGCGGACTCGAGAGATGGGTGACCAGGCCTGTCACAGGACCCACAGCAACCATAAGTCCTCTCGAGGATCTCGGATGAGGGTCTACGAACTCGCCGCCCGGCTGTCGATCCCGAGTCGAGAAGTCCTCGATCTGGCGAACCGACTCGGGATCGAGGTAACCAGCCCGCTCTCCTCGGTCGACGACGACCAGATCTTGGCGATCGAGGGTGCGGCCGCGGAGGTCACGTCAGTCGAGAGCCTCGATACCGAGGGTGCGGCCGGCGAGGTCACGTCAGTTGGGAGCCTCGATACCGAGGGTGCGGCCGGGGAGGTCACGTCAGTTGGGAGCCTCGATACCGAGGGTGCGGCCGGCGAGGTCACGTCAGTTGGGAGGTTCGATACCGAGGGTGCGGCCGGGGAGGTCACCTCAGTTGGGAGCCTCGATACCGAGGGTGCGGCCGGCGAGGTCACTTCAATCGATGGCCTCGACACCGTGGGCGGCATCGAGACGCCGGCTCCAATCGAATCACCCTCCCCACGGCCCATCTCATCCACAGATGACCCTTATCTCTTTGGCGAGGTGGTGCGTCTGCGGAGTCTTGCTCAACGTGCGGTTCACCCTTCTTCTCCCCCGATCCGACTCCCCCCGCCTACTGCCGGGCGCGGCGATCTCATCGGAGTTTCGGTGTTCGCCCTGGTGGTGGTCTACCTGGTCTTGAACCGCTTGATCCCCGACCGGTTCGTATTGCCCATCGGGACGTCGGTCAGGCCATACGAGTTGGTTTTGGTGGGGTTGATGGTGATGTGGGTCCTCTGGATGGTGGTCCAGCCCCGACCGGTTCCCACGGGGATGCTTGGCCTGTCGGGCATTCTCCTGCTCGCCATCCTGCTTTCTACGCCCCTCATCCAGGCCGTCGGGATGACCCAGTTCCAGCTTGCCGGGGCCCAACGGGGAGTGGTGAGGGTGATCCTCTTCTCCGTCCTCTTCGTGGTGTCCTACCAGATTGGCGCCGACTTGGGATGGGCCAGGAAGCTGCTCGGCATAGTCATCACCCTGACCGCACTCCAGGCTTTGCTCGCCATCTGGGAGTTCGTCAACGCCTCACCACTCCTGGTGTTCGACACCCTGGCCCAAGGCCTGGGTCTGGTGGATGATCCGAAGGGGATCAGACCAGAGTTCGTGGAGGTTCACCAGAGGCTCACTGGGGAGATCCGGTCGGTGGGAACCGCGCCTCACCCGATCGTGCTTTCGGCGGTGATCGCACTGGCCGCAATGGCAGTCTCGGGCTGGTTCGTCTCCGCAAGGAGCTCCCCCAGACGTTGGTGGTTGTTGGCTGCGCTCGCCGGGTTGATCCTGGGCCTTCCGGCGACCAACTCTCGGACCGGATTCGTGATCCTGATCGTTGCCGTCGTCCCTCTCCTGGTGCTCTCGCTCAAACACCTCGCCCGGGTCATCCCCCTCTTGGGTTCGGCCGCCATCCTGATGCTCGCCGCCTTCGCCATCTCCCCACAGACACCGCGGCTCCTGCTCAACAGCTTTACCCGTCCCGACACCGACCCCAACCTGGATGTGCGGGTGGAGCGTTTCGACCTGCTCCCCCAGTTGGTTTCGGAGCGCCCCCTCACCGGTGCCGGCTACCTGACCCATGACCCGAGCATCGGCATATTCGACAACGCCTACAACCTGGCGCTGGTCGAGACCGGGATCATCGGCGTCGGCTTGTTCATAGCCTTTTTTGTCATGGTCCTGATCCGGTGTTGGAGCGCCCACGGGAGAGCACTCCCCGGAGAGGAGGCGGTGGTCTTCGCCGGTGTCGCCGCCGCCCTTGCCTTACTGGTTGGAGGGGCAACCTTCGATGCCTGGACGTTTGATCAGTTCTTCCCGACAGCGCTGATATTGATGGGGCTCGGTGCCGGGAGGGCCAGGATCATCGAGAGCCGGGCAGCGTCGAAAAACGGGCCTGTTTCGCCTCCCGAGGCTCGTTCTCCTCGGACCCTGGCCGGACAGAGGGCCTGACCGTGGCCCGGGTGGCGACCATAGCCTTCACGCGCTATGACTCCGATCCGCGGGTGCGACGGATGGCGGAGGCCCTCGCCGCGAGGGGGGACGACGTCACCGCCATCGTCCTTGCGGAACCAGGTCAGGCCGTTGTCAGAACGGTGCAGGGGGTCCGTGTGATCGGGGTTCGCATCGGCCAATATCGCGGAGCCAGCACCCTCCGGTATCTCGTCCAGTATCTGAGATTCGTCCTGGCTGCCTCGTTTCGCCTGACCCGATTCCATCTCCAAAACCGGTTCCAGGTGGTTCACGCCAACAACCTCCCCGATCTGGTGGTGCTCGCTGCCCTGCCGGCGAAGCTGACCGGGGCTTCGGTGATCCTCGACATCCACGATCCGATGCCCGAGCTGTTCATGTCCAAGTTTGGCGCAGGTCCGACCCACCCGGTAGTCCGACTGGTGACGCTTGCCGAGAGGTTCAGTATCTGGCTCGCCGACCGGGTGATCAGTGTCCACGCCGTCCAACTCGAGACCCTTCTGAGCCGGGGATACCCCGAAGCCAAGTTCGTCGTCATTCAGAACGTACCCGACGACAGGATCTTTCCTCGTGGTGCAGCCCTAGAAGCCAGCGAGGGCGACACCATCACCGTCATCTATCACGGGTTGATATCTCACCGTCTCGGCATCGATATCGCGGTCGAAGCCATGAAGCTGGTAGCTCCCCGTGAGAGCCGAGCGAGGCTGGTCCTCATCGGCGATGGCGACGCTTCTCCCGCGGTCCGCTCGATGATCGACGATCTGGAGCTGGGGGGGACGGTCGAGTTTCGCAGGGGGTTCATCCCCGTTGATCAGCTTCTGGCGCATTTGGTCACCGCCGACATCGGAGTGGTGCCTGCCCGTGTCGACCAATTCACCCGAAACATGCTGCCCACCAAACTCATCGAATATGTGACCCTCGGAATTCCGGTGATCAGCACCAATCTGCCGACGGTCCAGCGCTACTTCACCTCCGATCAGGTGAGAATGGTGCCCGGTGGCGACGTCACGGCGCTGGCGGACGCCATCGTGGAACTGGCCGCCAACCCCACGGAGAGGAAGAGGCAGGCTCTCGCTGCCATGCGGTTTGTCGACGAAATCAACTGGGACGGCGAACGCGCTCGCTATTACGCCCTGATCGACACCCTGGTAGCGCCCTCGTGAGATGGCGTCGGAGGCGATCCCATCAGGACGTGGGTTCGCCTAAACCGGAGAGGTCACAGGTCTTTGTGCATCGGGTAGCCCGTGCCGGCGCCTGGGCCTTTGTCATGAGACTGACCATCCGAGTAGCCCAGCTGGCACGGACCGTCATCCTCGCCCGGATTCTCCTCCCCGCCGACTTCGGCCTCATCGGGTTCGCGGTGATCACTCTCCTCCTCCTCGAGACACTCAGCCGAACCGGGTTTCGTAATGCTCTGGTCCAGCTCGAGGGTGACGTCGAGGGGTACCTCGACACCGCATGGACGATCGAAGCGATCAGAGGATTGGTGGTGGGGGGTATCGCCGTCTTGGGTGCGCCGCTGATCGGTGCCTTTTTCGACAGCGACGCGGTAGTTCCGGTGATCAGGGTGATGGCGATGACTGCGGTGCTCAACGGCTTCACCAACATGGCCTTGGTCCGGTTCGACCGGGACCTCCAGTTCAACAAAGTCTTCCGATTCGAGGTCTCCCAACGCGTCACCGAGGTGGTGGTGGCGATTTCCGCCGCACTGATCCTCCGATCGGTGTGGGCACTGGTCATCGGGGCACTCGCCGGATCGGTGGCTCGGGTCATCGCCTCCTACCTGCTGGTCCCGCGCCGGCCACGACCAATGGTGGACGGTCCCAAGGCAAAGGAGATGTACTCGTATGGAAAATGGATCTACGGGACGAACCTGCTCGACTTCTTCGGCGTCGAGCTCGACGACATCCTGGTGGGGCGGATCGGCGGCGCCAACGCCCTGGGCCTCTACCGGATGGCGTACACGCTCTCTCAGTCGGTGGTGACCGAGATCGCACAGACCACCAATCAAGTGGTATTCCCTGCTTTCGCTCGACTCAAGGCCTCGGGAGGAGATCTGGTGTCGGGCCTGGTCCACTCCACCCACTTCGTCGCCATGCTCGCCATGCCCACCGCGGCCGTGTTCGTGGTGGCCGGCGAAGGCATGGTGAGGGTTCTCCTCGGTGACCATTGGCTGGAGATGGTCCCAGCGCTGAGGGTGCTTGCGGTCGCCGGAGCCGTGGTCGCGGTCGTCGCCGTGGTGGCCACCCTCTTCGAGGGAGTGGGCCGTCCTGACATCGCCACCAAGTACTCGTTGGCGCGACTCATCGTGTTGGCCGCGCTCATCTACCCGGCAGTGGTTTTCTGGGAGCTGGTCGGTGCTGCCTGGGCCGTGCTCTTGTCCAACTGGCTGGGGCTGGTGGTCCTGGTAAGGAATACCAGGCAGTTCGCTGGTGCTGGATTCCGCACCCTGGTGGTGTCGATAGGCTGGCCCGTCATCAACTCGAT
>CAYZKF010000040.1:982-11157 GCA_964479135.1 uncultured Acidimicrobiaceae bacterium | reverse complement strand
GCCTCCTTGCTGGCAGGTCGAGAGGTCGATGCCCTGAGCGCGTTGCACGAGGCAAGGACCGTTCTCGGTGCAGAACTCGGCCTCGAGCCTGGCCTCCGACTGCGCCTCCTCGAGGAAAGGATCCTAACCCACGACCCGGCCCTGATGAGCCGGGCCGCTACCAGCGCGCCCAACAACCTGCCCGAGCTCGACTCCAGCTTCTTCGGACGCGAGGGCGACATCGACGGTGTACTGGCATTGCTGGCGGAGAACCACCTGGTGACCATCACCGGAGCACCGGGAATCGGGAAGAGCCGTCTGGCCATCGAAGTCTCCACTCGAGCGATCGAAACATTCCCCGGCGGTGTATGGCTGGCCAGGCTCGCCGGGGCGAGCAGCGACATCGACACCGCGGCGACCATCGCGACGGCGATGTCGGTTTCCGAGAACATCGAGACTCTCGAGCAGCTCTATGAGCATCTGTCTTCCCGACCGTCACTGCTGATACTCGACAACTGCGAGCATCTCCTGGCCAGCGTCCGGAGTTTCCTCGCCCCGAGGGCTTATGGGAACCGGCTCAGAGTTCTAGCCACCAGCCGGGTCCGTCTCGGTGTTAGGGAGGAAGTGGTCTGGCCGTTGAGGCAGCTGCCACTTCCCAGCACGCCGGACGACCTCTGGGAGTCACCCGCAGTCCAATTGTACGCCGACCGGGTCCGGGCAGCCGATCCGACAATCTCTCTGGAGGACGCCGATTCCGACGTGCTGATCGAGGCGTGTCGACTCACGGGCGGAATTCCGCTCGCCCTCGAGCTCGCCGCCCGCTGGGTCTCATCAGTCGACTTGAATCGGATAGCAACCCTCGAACTGACCCCGGCACCGCTCCGAGCCGCCAGCGATCCGCCTCACCACGGTTCGGTTTCTGAGGCCGTGGCATGGAGCCTCGCCCTTCTCGAGCCAGACGATCAAGACGCCTTCGAGGCGGCGTCCGTCTTCAAGTCGATCTTCACCGCAGAAGCCTTCCACCGGGTCTGCGTGCCCAAGGCGACCCAACACGGAGCCGCGACCACCATCGGAAGACTCGTCGAAGCCTCACTCCTGACCCCTGAGAGATCCGGCCGCACTCTCCTCGGCTACCGGATTCTCGAGCCCCTCCGAGACTTCGCCGCCGGCCAACGCAAACCGGGCAGAACCCGTGTACTCCAAGACCGACATGCGGAATGGTTCGCCGAGCAGGCGCGGGCTGTCGGAGTCGTCGCCCGAGGGCCTGAACAGGCCGCCGCTCTGGGCGGGGTGGATGAAACCATCGCCGACTACCGAAGTGCGATGCGACACCTACTCGATGTCGGCAAGCCAGACCTCGCCTCGGAGATTGCAGTCGGGTTGCTCCCGTTCTGGACTGCGCGGTACCTGGGGTGGGAGGGCCAGAATTGGCTCTCCGAGTGCCTGGGCCCCAGGCTCGACGACGACCACCGGACCGGGATGCTCAACGCCGCCGGTTCGGTGGCCTTCTTCGTCGGCGATTACGACCGCTCGTTGGACCTCTACCAACAACTCCACCAGGCTGCTGAGGCCAAAGGTGATCGCCGGCTCGAGGGCCTGGCCCTCTATGGGATGGGAAGGGTGGAGATCTCCCGCCGACCGAGAACGGGCCGGGCACTCTTGAAGAGGGCGATCGCCGCGCTTCGGGAAGTCGACGACCGCATGCAGATCGCCGAATGCCTGCTCCTCATCGGGATCGAAGAAGCCCAGTCAGCCGACACATCGGCCAGGGCAACCCTCACCGAGGCAGCCCAGATGTTCGAACAGGTCGACGGTCCAAGAGCCGTCTCGGTCCATCGGCATCTATCCGTGGTGGCCTGGCACGAAGGCGACGAGGCGCGCGCCCGCTCCCACATCGACCAGGCGGTGACAATGGCTCGCCAAAGTGACGACCGTCGGGTCTTGACCGGGTCACTGATCCAGAAGGCGTTGGTCGAGGGCAAGTGGGGGAATCCGACAGGAGCCTCGGCTGTATTGCTCGAGGCGCTGCAACTTGTCTCCGGCCAGCAGGGTGTCTACTTGGCGCAGACCGCATTCGGGGCGTTGCCCACTCTGATCAGCCAGCAGGAGTGGTCACTTGCTGCTCGACTACTCAGCCACTTCGATCAGGTATACAAAGAGCACGGTTGGGCAGCCCTGGAGGATCGGAGCGCGGCGGCCCGCCAGTTCCGCGCTCAGGTCGAAGCCGGACTCCTCCGATCTGGTGAAGAGCGGGTGTCCGAGCGGGTCCCCAGTTCGGTCCTCCTCGACGAACTGACCAGCAAGCTCGAGTCCATCGCCCAACCCGCCACCGCTGACATCCTGGAATCGAGTAAACCCCTCAACGTCTAGGCCGGGATCAGCCCAGGCCGATGGTTCAGGAACTTCAGCGTCGTGGGTGGCGCCGCACGCGGCGGTGGTGGGCGGCTTGAGACAGGTTCGGCCCAGCGCTCTGGTCGGTCATGGCAACCACCTCCGTCTCGGCGGCGCGGGATGCGATGTCGAGATCGATCTCGCTCCGATTCAGAGCAGCCACGATCTGGGGGATGTCCCGACTCTCCACCCTGGCCACCATCCGGGCCGCCAGATTGACCGGGCTCCACGGCCGGAGCATGGCCCGGGCCACCCAGGCGGTGTCGGCGTCACGACGGGCATTGATCGCGGGGGGGTCGTCTCCGTAGGCCAGCCTGCCGGCGAAGGTCCATGCCAGATCACGACAGGTGCGGAGCCCGACCCTCATCATCCGCTCATCCCATTGTCCCCTAGTCGATCCAACAGGTCCATACGTGGCGACACCTCCCCCAACCCGCCCTGGAGTGTGTCGAGGATCTGGAAAAGGATCTCGTTTACCTTGACGAAGTCGGCCTTGACCGCATTCAGGTCATCACCGGCGGCCTGGTAGGTGGCAAGCCCCAGGTCGAGATTGATGTGGGCGTTCATCCCGAGAAGGAGATGCTGGAGGATCATCCTCGGTTGCGGGGACTCTGTCGCCTCGAAGGCGACCAACCAACACCGGGCCGCCTCGTCGTGTCCTCGGTAGCGGTCGTAGGCGTCGAAGTAGAGGTCAGCGAAAACGATGGTCAAATGTTCGACGACCTCGTCGTCATCGAAGAAGCCTCCGGCGCGGATCGCCTGGAGCACCGACGCGGTGACTCTCCGGTACATGGCGGGGAACACGCCGAGATGGCTGCGCTCGGTGCAGGCATCCTCGATGATCCGGTCGAGACGCCCCAGTGTGGCTTCGAGACTGGTCGACCCCGGCACCGTCAGTAGACGCCGACAAAAGCCGAGACACCGGTCCCGATGGCGGCCAAACGTCCGATCACACCTGACTCGACGCGGGTGGAGTTGAATCGCCCAAGGACCAGCGGCGCCGACGCATAATCCAGACTCCGACGAGCGGCGCGGCGGCAAGGGTGACCACGGTCAGGACTCCGACGAGGACGCTCTGACGGAACACATCGGGGATGGTCGACTCGTACCCCCGCTCCATCCCGCTGAAGATGACGATGTTGACCGCAGCGACTGCACCGACCGCTCCACCGACCACCCCACCCACCAACAGGTCGATGGCCCAATTCCGTTTGGTGCCCATGCTTCCATGATGCGGTAGGCCCTCGCCCGGGAATAGAGTCGTAGGTCACTGAGCTTCCGAGACTCCGGCCCTGCAGGGCGGGATCAGACCGCAGCCACTTTGTGAACCACCCGCATCACCAGGACCTCGACCAGTGACCAGCCGACCAGGGCGGCCATCATCACCGGGTTGAACCCGTCGCCCGGGATCACGCCCAAACCGCCCCCGCCGAACATTCCGCCGAACCCGGTGCCCAGACCCTGGACCGGGGCGGCGAGGGCGTCACTGAAGCTGATGATCATCTCGCTCCAACTCCCTGCGGGTGGGATCACTCCGAGGTCGAGGAGGATCCTCGCCACCAGGACCAGTTGGATCAGGGCGAAAGCCAGGACGACGGCACGGGCGAGGAAACGGAACGGGCTTAACCCGGCTCCCGCACTCGTCGTTGGTGAGCCAATCCTGAAAATGCCCGTCATTCGGCCTCCCTGTCGACCGGCACTCTACGGTTTCGGACTACTGGTCGCATGTTGCTCGAAGGGCGAACCGTTGCAGGTTGGCCCCTTCGGGTAGGACGAAGGGGAAGGCATTAGGTACCGGCGGGTCGTTGAGATAGGCGGTTCCGCCGGCGGTGAGAGTGTTGCCGTCGAATGTCAGGTTTTCGACCGTGAAAGGTTGAACCTCGTCGACTGTGATCCCGGTCCAGGCGTGGTCCTCGGCGTTCAGTCGGATCAGGATGGCGAACGATTCGACACCGGTGGGGTTGGTGTCGGCGCTGCCATACAGGACAGTGATGTCGAAGGATCGACCCCCCGACCCACTCCATGGCGAACTACTCGATCAAGCCGGCTCCGGGCTCCACCCGGAGGAGGAAGCAGAAACGATGCTCGCCGGCGACGAGCTCCTCGGGTGGGCTATTGGCTTGGCTCAGGAACAGGAAGGCCTCAGCCGGCAAGGTGCCGATGCTGGCACCATCGAGGCTTCCGACCATTCCCCGACACTCGTTGTGCATCTGGTTGCTGGCAAGGGCTCCCCCAAACGCGGAGCCGTCCGCTGAGTCGCTGACTGCGACCGTCCCGAAGATGTCGATGTAGTGAGGCTCGTCGCACTGGACCGGACCCACCAGATACGAGGCGTCTTCGCCTTCCCAGACGTAGTCGTAACACTGGCCGACTTCGAGCCGGTACAGGCCCGAAGCGGGGGTACCAGGTGTCACCTCGCCGGGAACAGAGCCCGGATTCGTGGTGCCCGGGCTCTCGGACTCGACCGTGGTGGACGTGACAGAAGCCCCGGCCGGGGAAGAGGTCTCTGAAATGGCCTCGGTGGTAGCTGTGTTCTGAGCCCCGGTTGCGCACGCAGAGAACAGCACCGTAATCCCAGCGATGCCCGCCACAAGTCTCAGGTTCGGCATGTCTCCTCCGATCAGTGGCCCTTTGGTCCGCCGCAACCGACATTCCACATTCACGGTCGAGACTGCCGGACCCTGCTTAACGCCGGCCAAACGCGAACGACCCTGTCGAGCCGGTCGGGTTCCGTCATCCAAAGTTGAATCAGCAATAGCCGGCGTCCGTATCGAAGCCCGGAGAACCTCATCCGGGGCCACCGCCTCGAGTCCCCCTCCGGCCCGCCATCATCTCGTGGTCGTATTCCGCCACCGGCGCGCCAGATCGATGGAGTTGTCGTCATTGACTCTGTCGACACGCCCGGGTGCATGGGATCGAGGCGGGCGAGCCGTTGTCTCATCTCATCAGTCACTGCTGTAGCTCCCTGGTGGCCGCGTCTCGTTAAGGGTTCGTTAAGCGGCTTGCGCCAGATTGAGGCGATGGAGAGCGGTGACCTTGCCAAAGGGTGTGTCGGCTCCGACTATCGAGAGAGAGGACCCTGGAAGTGCTCGGGAAGATGAAAGCTCTGATCACGGCGATGCTGGTGTTCACCGCAGCAGGGTGTGGCGGCGAAGGTACCGAGCCGTCTGCAGGTGCGGGAGGTACCACGGCGACCACTTCCTCCTCGGGTCCGGGAGCGACCAGCGGAGGCGGAGGCCAAACCCCTGGACAGGCTCCCGGCCCACAGGACCTTCCCTTCGAGTCGGGCACGGGCTACTTCGAGGTCGACGGTGAGAGATTCGAGCCTTCCTACATCGTCAATTGCCAGATCCCCGACGACTTCTTTGACAACCCGGCCCATCCCGACGACCTCGACCTGAGAGGCCACAAACTCGCAGACGGAGTGGGCCTGGAAGTGAGCGTGTCGGCCGAAGACCTGGTCTCCCCCACCGACCCGCAAGCCGAGTTCACGTCTAAGTCCGTCCGGCTCTTCCTCCACCAGGGAGGTCCCGAAGGGATCGAGCAGTACGAGGGTCAGGCTGTCGCCTGGACTGACGGAGCCTGGTATGACTCCACAGATTGGCATCCAACAATCGCGTTCTATTCCGGAGTAGGCCCAACCTCTCCGCCACTCCAGATCGGATTCGAGATCGGTGACAGCCGGATCCAGGGAACCTTGACCCTGGCTCAGATATGGCCGGAGACTGGGACCGGAACCGTCGACGTCACTTTCGATTACACCATCCCGTCCGAGGAGTTCGATTGCGACGAGCTGTGAGAGCGACACTAGAGACTCAACTCTCGGGGCTCGATCCCCCCGGATGACTCCGCCGGCGGGGGTGACTCCGAGGTCACCGCGGATGCCTTCTCACTCGTCTGTAGGGGTGGGAAAGACAGTTTCCCAGAGAACCGCCGCCACCCACTCCATGTCGAAGCCCACCTAGGTCAGCTGGGCATGGTCTGGGGCGAATTGGTCATCTGGGTGCAGGGCTCGGAGGGCGATATGACCAACTGTGCGGGTTCGGTGATCGACTGAAGCCGGGCGGAGTCGGTGGAACCGACGGTGGGGAGCTCCCGGGGGAGCAGGGGGCTGGGACGATTCACCTGCCATCGGGCGATGTCGTCGGCGTCGCAGACCGCAGAGGTGGACGATCCGGATGCCGACCATGGACAGCTGAGTGACTCGTGACCTCTCGACGATGACGAGTGGCACCGGCTGGATGTCGGTGCCATTGCATTGGGGGCAGACCGGGGTGGTGGGGCGGTCCCAAACCTGACCGCACTTCCCCGCAGGTGATCGAAGATCACGTCGTCACCGGCCACGCCCTCGAGATCCTCGGTCTCGCCACAAAGCGGGCACAAGATGCTCATTGCCACCGGCCGGTCCTCTTTGTCGTGACCGGGTCGCGATACGATGGCGCGATCGCCACCGCCCCCCTCCCACCTCTCACCCGGATCCATTGGTTGATCCTCGGCTTCTGGCTCACGGTGTCGGTGGTATTCGCCGTCATGTGGTTGGCGGCCAGCCGTGGCGAGACCGGCTGGGAAGACCTGTTGGCCTTCGTCGCCATCCTCTTCTTGGTCTTCGCCGTGGCCGCGGTCGTGGTCAGTTGGGCGCTGGCCCGCTACCTCGTATCTGACGCCCTCGCTCGGGGAGTGATCCTGTTTGCCGGGCCCCCGGCTTTGGTCGTCTTCCTCGTCTTTATCCTCCGCATCGTCAGCTGACCGACAGCCCACTAGAAGGGGACCCCCACCGCCCCGCAGAGGAACCGCATCAACCCCGAGCCATCGTGGCAGAGCCTGTCGAACCGATCAATGAAGTCCTCGGAAATCACTTCCTGGTCTTCGATGCGAACCATCCCGATGAAGTCCTTGCGCCGAAGGTCATCGATGTGAACATGGTCGGGATCGAATCCTCTAGGCGGTCGTTGCAGGCTGTCACCGGCAAGTTGGAACCGATCACGGAAAGGTGTGCCGTGGACGGCCTGGTTCCAGCCGTCGGGGTCGGAGGCGATCTCCTCCCTGATCCGGTAGGCGACTTTGGTCTCGGGCCGCCACAACCCGACGCCGACGAAGCATTCACCGGGCTCGAGATGAAGGTAGTAGCCAGGAGCGTGGGCGTCTTTGGCCCGCTCGTGGCGGAAGTGGACTCCGGTATTGGTCTTGTAGGGAGTCTTGTCGGGGCTAAACCGGGTGTCCCGATAGATGCGAAACAACGAACCTCCCTGGACCCGGGCGTCGGCCCGGAAGTGGGGGCTGATCCGAACGAGGCGAGGCCCGAAGTCGGTGACGAAGGCCAAGGCAGGCTCCTGGACGGTGGTCAGGTAACGATCTCGGTTCTCGTTGAACCACTCCCTGGTGTTGTTCTCCTCGAGGTCGGCTAGGAAATCGAACAGCTCAGCGGTGAAATGGGCCATCTTCGAAAGGTATCAGGCGAACGACAGCACCGGCGGTGACGGTCAGGTCTTGCTCGCCGTCACCACCACATAGTCGTGACGGCCCACCCGCATCTCCGCAACGGATGCATCCGAGAAGCCGATCCCGATGAGGGTCTCGGCGAGACGCCCGGCGGTGTCGGGGTGTAATCCGTGACCCTTGGACCGTCTCAGCTTCCCTTCGACGATGAGGAGTTGCCCTCCTGGGGCGAGAACCCGGTGGGCTTCGGCGAGGCCGGCCTCGGGGTTGGCCCAATGGTGGTAGGACGACACCGCCAGCGCCGCGGTGAACCTTCCGTCGGGAAACGGGATCTCCTCCGCTGATCCCACCGCGACCTCGGAGTCGGGAACCCGGGCCGATGCCTTCTCCACCATCGAAGGGCTGGGGTCGATCCCGACCGCCTCCGCCCCGGTCGCCCCAACATGTCTCAGGGCTGCACCCAACCCACACCCCAGGTCGAGAACCCGATCGCCCGGACCCGGGGACAGTCGCTCGACAATGGCGAGGTTGCTCTTGGGTTCGCGGTTAAACAACGAGAACAGCCACACCTTGGCTCCCGACCAGCGTTCGACCTGTTTGTCGCGGGGTGTCACCGCCGCGAGATTAGGAGTGAGAACCCGGCTCTTGAAGACAGCCGTGGAGATCAACATTCCGACAACAACCGGCCGGCCCAATTCCGCTGATGAGGCCTCGACGTACAGTATCGGGATGCAGTCGCCCACCCCTCGTGTCTTGGTCGTCGATGACGAGCCGATGATCCGTGAGGTGGTCGCCAAGTATCTGGAACGTGAAGGATTCGAGGTCGACACCGCCGCAGACGGCAGGGATGCAGCCAGCCTCCTCGAGGCTAGGCCCCCCGACCTGATGGTCCTCGACCTGATGATCCCCGGGATCGACGGTATGGAGTTGCTCGCCTCGGTGCGGCGTCGCAGTGACCTTCCCATCATCCTCCTCACCGCAAAAGGGGAAGAGTCGGATCGGGTGCTCGGCCTGGAGATGGGAGCCGACGACTACGTCTCCAAGCCGTTCTCCCCCCGCGAGCTGGCCGCCAGGGTCCGATCGGTCCTCAGACGATCCGCGCCCCGACCCGCCGAGAGCCCGATGACCTTCGATGGCCTGGTCATCGACCCGGGTGCCCGAGAGGTCACAGTCGATGGCAGGGTGGTGGAGCTGACGGCACGGGAGTTCGACTTGCTCGCCTTCCTGGCCTCGGCGCCACGCCAGGTGTTCTCTCGGTCCCAATTGCTCCATCAAGTTTGGGACTCGTCGCCACACTGGCAGGATCCGTCCACTGTCACCGTCCATGTCGGGCGTATCCGGCAGAAGATCGAGTCGGGTGGCGACAAGAAGCGAAGGATCGAGACGGTCTTCGGCGTTGGATACCGGTTCGAGCCATGAAGGTGCTCACCGGGCTGGTCGCCCTCCTGCTGATCGGGGTCCTGGTGGTCGTCGAGGTGACGATGACGCCCACGGGACAGGAGCGACTGGTGCTCTACGCCATCTTTGGCTCCTCGGCGATGATCACCTCAGGAGTCGGCTGGGCGATGTTGCGTTTCGGACGGCGATCGCGGACTCTCCGCACCTCGGTGCTGATGCCCCCGGTGGCCGCGGTGGCGGTCGCCGCGGTGGTTGTGGCGGGAGCTGCCCTGACCATGTTCCTCTCGCCGCACGATCTCCGACTGGTGATCGTCGCCCTGACATTGGGGGTTGGTCTCGGCTGGGTTCTGGCGGGAGCCCTGGTGCAACCTCTGACCACCGACCTGCATCGTCTCGCCGACGTGGCTCGTGAGGTGGCGGAGGGCAACCTGAGGGTGACCACCGGGGTCGACCGGTCCGACGAGATCGGCGAGGTCGCCGCGGCGATCGACGCCATGATCGGTCATCTCGCCAAGGCCGAGATGACCCGGGCAAAGAACGAAAAGGCACGTCAGGCTTTCCTCGCTGCCATAGGCCACGACCTGCGAACCCCGCTGGCTTCACTCCAGGCAACCGTGGAGGCGTTGCAAGACGAGATCACCCCGGATCCTGCCCGGTATCTGCGTTCCATGTCGGGTGACCTCGAGTTTCTCCGCGGCCTGGTCGACGATCTGTTCATGCTGGCCCGGATCGAGACCGGTGACCTCGACCTGAAACCGGTGGGTGTCGACCTCGCCGAGTTGTGCGACGAGGTTCTCGAGGCGATGCGCCCCCTGGCACAACGACGCAAGGTGGAGCTGACCCTGACCGTCCAGGCCCCGATGCAGGTCGTGGCCGACCCCCGCGCGGTGGCACGAGTGGTCCGCAACCTCGTCGACAACGCAATCCGTCACACACCCAACGGCAGTGTGTCCATCTTCAGCACGCCGGCT
>CAYZKF010000040.1:0-972 GCA_964479135.1 uncultured Acidimicrobiaceae bacterium | reverse complement strand
CAATCCGTCACACACCCGAGGGGTCCACGGTCACCGTCTCGGTCAACGGTGATCCGACGACCACGGAGATCGCGGTTTCCGACCAAGGACCCGGGTTCCCTGGAGCACTCGGACCCGATGCCTCCTCCGACGGGAGTTGGGTCGACTCCTCCCGACCCCGTGACCAGGCCAGGGCAGGACTGGGGCTCACCATCGCCCGTGGTCTGGTGGCGGCCCACGGCGGGAGTGTGTGGGTGGAAGAGGCCGAGGGTGGTCGGGTGGTCTTCAGTCTCGGGCCGGCGGCGCCGGGAGACCTTAAACCCACCAGCCCGTCCTGAATTCGGGGATCAGCCCGCGGGCACCAGGTCGGCGGCGCCAAAGCCCACGGTGAATCGTCGACACCAGATGACCACCGTGTCATAACGATCGAGATCGACATCGTCACCGATCGCATAGTTCTGGTTCCCGATGTTCCCGGTGAGCAGACCGAGGTCGACGAAGTCGGAGTCGAGGGCGGTGTCACTCTCCGCGGAGTCGGCCGAGGTGAGATAGACATAGAGGTCAGGGCCATTGGTCGATGAGAAGTCCTCGAGGCGGAGGAGATGCGACCCGTCTTCGAGCCGGTACACGGTGGCGGTACCTTCGACCGTGTACCGACTCCGCGAGTCGAAGCTGCCCGAGGAGAGGGCCACCGGCCCCATCGGCTCCTCGGCCATATCGTCGTCCATCTCATCCATCTCGTCTTCGCCCATCTCGTCCGTAGGCTCTTCCAGGTCTTCGTCCATCGGCCCCGAAGTGTCGCCGGCCCCGACCGGGAAGTCCTCGTCGACGACACGGTCGATGAACAGAGCCTGTGGCTGGAACCAGACCAGAACGACCACGGCCGCCGCCACCAGACCGGCGGCCAGAATGCCGGCCCGCCACGGGTGCCGACGGATCCGGTCTCCCCAACTGGGGCGCTCGGTTGGCTGTGACGATGACATGACGCTCCTA
>CAYZKF010000039.1:10619-11341 GCA_964479135.1 uncultured Acidimicrobiaceae bacterium | reverse complement strand
GGCGAAACGGATAGCCGGCCATCTCCTCGAGGCGTCACCGGACGACATCGTCCTCTCGGGGGGCAAGGCCACGGTGACCGGGACCGATGTCTCGGTGACCTGGCAGGAGGTGGTTACCGCGGCGTTGGACGGGAATGTTCCCGATGATGTGACCCCGGGGCTGGACGAGGAGGTCCATCTTCGTTCCGGGGGCCTCAATTTCCCTTACGGGATGCATCTGGCCGTGGTCGAGATCGACCCCGACACCGGGTCGCCGAGACTCGATCGGATGTGGGCGGTCGACGACGCCGGGGTCATCATCAACCCGATGCTGGCCGACGGCCAACGTCACGGTGGCCTTGCCCAAGGCGTCGGCCAGGCGTTGTGGGAGCAGGTGGTCTACGACGCCGACGGCAACCTGGTCACCTCGTCTTTCATGGACTATTTGATCCCGACCGCCGGTTCGCTGCCTTTGTTCACCCTGGGGGCCACGGAGACCCCGACTCCGACCAACCCTCTAGGCGCCAAGGGGATCGGTGAGGCCGGTGCGATCGGTTCCACCCCGGCGGTCCTCAACGCCGTCTCCGACGCCCTGGGAGGCGTCGAGATCCAGGTCCCGTTGACCCCCGAGAAGATCTGGCGCGCCCTCAACCCCTGAGCGTGTGCACCAGACGACCATCCCGGGCGTTTGGTGCACACGCATGGGCTCCTCGTGTGCATAGCAGCCCCAGATTGGGGGTTTA
>CAYZKF010000039.1:0-10609 GCA_964479135.1 uncultured Acidimicrobiaceae bacterium | reverse complement strand
TGGGTCAGTAGACCGGGGAGGCGGTGTTGGCCCCGCAGATCAGGGCGACCACCTTCTCCGGGGGTGATGGTCGGTAGGCGCCGGAGAGAAGGGCGGCGATCGGGGTCGCCGAGCCCGGCTCGACCACCAGTCGGGCTTCCTCCCAGAGCCATCGTTGTGCGGCGCGCACGTCGTCGTCACCGACCAACACCGACTGGCTCACCCATTGTGAAGCTGCCTCCCAGGCGATCTCGCCGACACGGCTGGCGCCCAGAGAGCTGACCGCCAAACCGGACAACTCGACCTCGACCGGTCGGCCGGCGGCCATCGCCGAGTGCAGGGTGGCGGTCCCTTCGGTCTCGACGCCGACCACTTCCACGTCGCCCCGGTACCACGAGGCGACCCCGCCGATCAGGCCGCCGCCACCGACCGCCACCAGGATGGTGGTGGCGTCGGGGACCTGAGCAGCGATCTCCATCCCACAGGTGCCGGCACCGGCCACCACCTCGGGCTGGTCGTAGGCGTGGGCGAATACCCCTCCCACTTCGGCGGCGAACTCAAGGCTGGCCTCGAGGGCGTCGGGGTAGACCCCGGGAACCACATGGACATTCGATCCGTAGGCGGAGAGGGCGTCGATCTTCTCCTGGGGAGACGAGTCGGGGACGAACAGATCCGATTCGATCCCGAGGCGTCGTGCCGCATGGGCGATGGCCCGGGCGAAATTGCCACCCGAAGCGGCGATCACCCGGTGGAGGTCGGGTTCGGCGAGCAGGCGGTTGAAGGCCCCCCTGATCTTGAAGGTCCCGGTCGGTTGGAGCATGTCCAGTTTGAGCACCACACCAGCGAGCGGCGATCCCGGTTCCAACTCGATGACCGGTGTCCGTCTCACGTAGCCGCTGATCCGCTGGGCGGAGGCCACGATCTGGTCACGGGTCGGAGTGGTCATGTACCCACGGTAGATTGCCGACCAGGGTCTAACCTCGCCGCGGTGATCCCCGACGAGAGCAGACGGATACCCCGGCTGCAGGTCGGTGTGCTCGGTGTCATCACCATCGCCGTCTACGGGTCGTGGTACTACGCCTTCAGTGTCCTCCTCGACCCGATCATCGATGAGACCGGCTGGAGTGAGCCTGTGCTCGCTTCGGTGTTCGGGACATCGGTCCTGATCGGGGGAGTGGCCTCGGTCGGTGGCGGATGGCTCCTCGACCGTCTGGGGAGTCGTCTCGTCTTCGCCATGGCAGCCGGGATCGGATTGGTGTCGTTCCTGGTTGCGGCGTCGGCGGGATCGGCTCTCCTCTTTGGGGTCGCCGCCGCGATCGGTGGTGGGGCGTTCAGCGCTCTCGGCTTTTATCACATCACCCAGACGGTGGCAGTGAGGATCAGCCCGGGATCGTCGACGCGGGCGATCGCGGTCGTCACCGTGTGGGGGGCGTTCGCCTCGGCGATCTACATGCCGGTCGCCGCCCTCCTGGTCGGGCCGTTCGGGTGGAGGACCACCCTGGTTGTGGTGACGATTTCAGCGGTGCTCGCCTTCGTCGTCGGGGCGGTCGTCATCGACACCCGGGCGGCGGAGATGCCACGCGGGCTCCACATCTTCTCGGAGATCCGCATTTCGCTGGGAAACCCGACGGCACGGGCCTTCATGGTGTCTCAGGCAGTGGTGGGAATCGCCATCGGGGTGATCCTGGTCTATCAGGTCCCCTCGATGACCTCGGCGGGCCTCCCTTTGGCCGCGGCATCTTTCTGGGCCGGGTTCCGGGGTTTTGCCCAGTTGCTCGGACGCCTCCCCCTGATGCCCCTGGTCCACCGTTTGGGAGTGGTCCGAGCGCTCCGGTTGTCGTACCTGGCGATCGGTGCCGGAGCCATCGCCCTGGCTTTCGCCGGTACTCCGCTATTGGCCGCGGTCTACGCCCTGGTCGCCGGGTTCGGGGTGGGTGCAGCGTCCCCTCTGATCGGGATGTTGACCCGGGACGTGTTCGGGGCCAGCAGTTTGGGGACGGCCATGGGGATGATCAGCCTGGTCTTCCTGGTGGTGGGATCGATCGGGCCTCCCATCGCCGGCTGGGTGTCGGTTGCCACCGGCTCCCGTTCCGTGGCCGTGGTCGGCGCCGGGGTACTCGCCGTGGTGGCGGCTGGGCTCCTCCGGGCGCCGAGAGTCGGAGTCCCCGGTGAACTCTGACGAACGGCGACCCCGATTCGTCTCCATGGCCTTCGACGACATCGGTCGTCCCGACTTCGCCGATGTGGCGGTGAGACCATTTCCTTCCGGGTTGCCCGCAGACCCGGAGACCTGGGCGCGGGCCATCTTCTCGGTGTCGTCTGCACCGATGTGGGTCAAGTGGCTGGTCGGCTTGCGGCAGCTACTGGTACCTCTCATCGGAGTTCGCCGTGCAGGTTCGGGAGTTTTCGACGTGGTTCGGGTGTCGGGTGAGGAGGCGTTGATCAGCGAGGACGACCGGCATCTCGACTTCCGGGTGGCAGTGGGGGTCGACGCCACGGCCCGACTGGTCCGGGTCACCACTGCGGTTCGGTTACACGGATGGCGGGGAAGACTCTATTTCGCCCCGGTCCGGGTCATCCACGGCCCGGTGGTTCAGGCCATGATCTCCGGCGCCATCACCAGGCTCTCCGAGGACATACAGGCCGATCCGGAGCGGTAGCCGCGGCGAAACCGTCAGGCGCCGGTGGTGACCGGCTGTTCCTGGTCGATGACTTCGGCGAGACGCTCGATGAGGTCGACCACCCGGTTGGAGTAGCCCCACTCGTTGTCATACCAGGCCATCACCTTGACCAGGTTCCCCCCGAGGACGTGGGTGCCGCTGGCGTCGAAGATCGACGAATGGGGGTTGCCGATGATGTCGGTGGAGACGATCGGGTCCTCGGTGTACTCGAGGATCCCCGCCATCGGGCCTTCGGCTGCCGCCTTGACCACGGCATTGACCTCTTCAGCGGTGACGTCGCGCTCCAGCTCGACCACCAGGTCGACGGTGGATCCATCGGGCACCGGCACCCGCATCGCCACCCCGTCGAGCAGACCGTCGAGCTCGGGAAGCACCTCTCCGACCGCCTTGGCCGCCCCGGTGGTGGTGAGGATGATGTTCTCGGTGGCCGCCCGGCTCCGTCGCAGGTCCTCGTGGGGCACGTCGGCGAGCCGCTGGTCGTTGGTGTAGGCGTGGACGGTGGTCATCACCCCTTTGCGGATACCGAAAGCGTCGTCGAGCACCTTGGCCAGGGGGGCAAGGCAGTTGGTGGTGCACGAGGCGTTGGAAATGATCAGGTCCTCGCTGTCGAGCTGGTCGTCGTTGACCCCGAGCACGATGGTCTCGTCGATGGGCCCTTTGGACGGCACAGTGAGGATCACCCTCTTGGCCCCGGCGTCGAGATGTTTCTGCAGGGATGCCCGATCCCGGAACACACCGGTGGCCTCGATGACCACATCCACCTCGAGCTCGGCCCAGGGGAGGTGGCCCGGGTCACGCTCCATCAACATCCTCACCTTGTGGTCGCCGACGGTCATCACCCCGTCGTCGACCGAGACTGCCTGGTCGAACCGACCCATCACCGAGTCGTACTCGAGGAGGTAGGCGAGGATGTCGTCGTCGGAGAGGTCGTTGATGGCGACCACCTCAATGCCGGATTCGGGCCGGGCGGCGATGATCCGGAACACGGCGCGGCCGATCCGACCGAACCCGTTGATGGCCACGTTGGTCATTCCCCACCTCCCACCGAGGCGATCCGCTCGGCGACCTCGATGACCCGGTGTGAATACCCCCAGCCATTGTTGAACCAGATGACCGTCTTGACCAGGGTCCCGCCGGTGACCATGGTCGCCAGACTGTCGAACACCCCGGAATGGGAGTTCATCCGGACGTCGGTCGAGACGATCGGGTCGGCGACGTATTCGATGACTTCGGGGTAGCCGGCGATGGCATCTTTCATCGCTTGGTTCACCTCTTCGGCAGTGACCTCACCGGCCACCTCGGCGACCATGTCGACGTTGGAACCGTCGGGGACGGGGACGTTGAGGGAGACCACCGACAGCTTTCCGGCCAGTTCGGGGAGCGCCTGGGTGATGATCTCCGCCGAGTTGGTCTCGGCGGGGATGATGTTCTCGCCGGCGGCCCGGCTGGTCCGGAACGAGTCGGTGGGCACGTCGGCGAGACGCCCCGAGTTGGACATCGCCTTGACCGTGGTCATGAAGGCCCGTTGGAGACCGAAGGACTGGTCGAGGGTGCGGAGTATCGGTGCCGCGGCGTTGGAGGTGTTGGACCCCATGGCGATGATCGGCGGGCTGTCGTCGAGTAGGTCGTCGTTGATCGCCCGGAGGAGCAACGGGATCTCGCCCGGTGTCTCCGGGCTGGAAGTGAGGACCACCCGGCTGGCCCCGGAGGCGAGGTGACCTTTGAGAGACTGGAGGCTCCGGTATCGGCTGGTGGTGTCGATGACGATCTCGACGTCATCGTCGCCCCAGACGGTGTCGTTCGGTTCCCTGGCCGATCCGAAGCTGACCTCTCTCCCGTCGTAGGCCAGTTTCCCTTCACCGAGCTCGACCGTCCCCGGGAACCTCCCATACAACGAGTCGTATTTGAGGAGGTAGGTGAGACCCGCCGGGTCGGCGATGTCGTTGATGGCGACGATCTCCAGGTCGTCGCGACCATGGAGGAGTCTGAAGATGTTCCGGCCGATGCGGCCGAAACCCATCAATCCCAAACGTGTCGCTGCCATCGGACTCCTTTCGAGGATGGAACTTAGTGCCGCCGGGCCGTTTGAAGCCAAACCTCTAGATCCGGCTCGCGCCGCCCGGTACGGTCGGGGGCGAGGGAGGGGATGCATGTTCGTTGCCTTGGCCGTAGCTGCGGTCTGTCTGAGTCCACCGGTCGACGGTCCGGTCATCGCCGGCTTCGCCCCGACCGGTCAATATTCGGGTCACTGGGGTCTCGACTATGCCGCCGAGGTCGGTTCGGCGGTACGGGCCCCGGCTCAGGGTCGGGTCACCTTCGCCGGTTCGGTCGCCGGGATGCGGACCGTGACCATCGAGCCGGTCCCGGGGCTCAAGGTGTCATTGTCGTACCTGGACGAAATCAGGGTCACCCAGGGCGAGTGGGTCGGTCGGGGCCAGGTGGTTGCCATCGCCGGGGCGCCCCACGGTGTCCCCGGGGTCCATCTTTCCACCCGGATCGATGGGCGCTACGTCGACCCTCGGGGCCAGATGGGGTGTCGGAGCACCGATATCACCCGCGGGCTGCGGCTGGTCACCCCACCTTCGCCCTATCCTCGATCCCGTGCGAACCGGCATCCTCGGCGGGACATTCGACCCGATCCACATCGCCCATCTCCACGCTGGGGAGTGCGCCCGCCATCAGGTGGGCCTCGACCGGGTGATCTTCATCCCCGCCGGTGACCCCTGGCAGAAGAGTGAGGTGTCTGTTACCCCGGGCCTTCACCGCATGGAGATGACCCGTATTGCCGTCAAAGGGGTGGACGGTTTCGAGGCCGACGATCGCGAGGTGATCCGCGACGGCCTGACATTCACCGCCGATACCTTGGCCACCTTCCCGCCGGACGAGGAGCTGTTTCTCATCCTCGGGGCCGACGCCGCCCTCCGGCTACCCACCTGGCATCGTTGCGAAGAGGTTCTGGAGCGGGCGACATTGGTGGTGGCGCCCCGACCCGGGACCGACTCGAGGGCGGTCGGCGAGGTGGTGGCCGACGCCATCTTCCTCGACATGGCGGTGCTCGAGCTGAGTGGGACCGGGATCCGCGATCTCGCCGCCACCGGTCAGCCTTTCCGCTTTCTAGTCACCGCCGGGGTCCACGACTATGTCGTCAGCCACAACCTCTATGCGCAAACCGCCGAACACGATATGGTTGGGGGCTCATCCGAGACGGAGGCATTGTCGTAGAGCAGAGTGTCGAAATGGCCCGGATGGCGGCCGACGCCATCTTCTCCAAGAAAGGGGCCGACATCGTCCTGCTCGACGTCGAGAGCCAGTTCTTCCTCTCCGACGTCTTCGTCATCGCCACCGGCACCTCACGTCCCCATGTCCAGGCCCTGGCAGAACATGTCGAGGAGCGTCTCGGCGAGTCGCACGGGGTCAAGCCCCTGAGAGTCGAGGGCAAGGCCGAAGCCGAGTGGCTACTCCTCGACTACGGCGACATCGTCGTTCACCTGTTTCAATCGGCGGCGCGCGACTTCTACTCTCTCGAGCGTCTCTGGGGTGACTCGGAGAAAGTTCTCTGGGAGGAGCCGATCACCTCGGAGACCGAATCCGCCACCTGACCGCCGGCCTCAGACGTCGGACCTGACCCATGGAGGTGTCGGCGCCTCGATGCGTTCCAGGATGCTGGGGACCGGCCCGAACCTGTCTTCGTTCCCGATCTGCCAGTCGTGCCATGCCTGGGTCAGCTCGTCGGTGGTGCGGGCCACGAAGTTCCACCACATCTTGACGGTGTCGCCCAAGGGCTCACCGCCCAAAAGCATCACCCGTGCCGGGTCGCTCCGTGCCATCAATCCGAGATGGTCTCGTCCCGGCGGGACGATGCCCAGGGAGCCGGGTTCGACGATCTCCTCACCGACACGCACCGGTTTGTCGATGGGTACCACTCCATGCTCGAAGTCCGGGTTGATAGGGACCACGGTGCTGCCCCTCAGCTCGATGTCGAGGCCGACCGCAGGATGATCGACCAGGGCGGGGGAGTGGGCACCGGCGAAACTGCCTATGAACACGGTCGCCCGACTGGGCCCGATGGTGGTGTCGGGGAGCTGTTCGACATGCTGGAATGACGAATCCCCGTGGCGGGTCGCCTCCGGTTGGGCCAGCCACATCTGGACCCCCATGGTCGGAGTTCCGGTGAGCACTTCGTCGGTGGCCACACCTTCTTCGGCATGGGCGATTCCCTGACCCGAGCTCATCAGGTTGAGCTGTCCGGGGCGGATCAGTTGTTCGGTGCCCAGAGAGTCGCTGTGCATCGCCGACCCGGCGAACAACCAGGTGACGGTGGAGAGGCCGATGTGGGGATGGGGCCCGATCTCGAGGGGAGGCGGTCGTTCGACATCGTCGGCCTGCATCAGGTCGACGAAACACCACGGCCCGATGGTCCGTCGGTTCTTGGTGGGGAGGACCCGCATGATCTCGAGCTCTCCGATCCGGGTCGCCCGGCCCTGGCGCACCTCGATGGTGGCTATGCCCAGGTTCTCGGTGTGGGCGGCTTGGTCGTCGATCGGTCCGCTCATGCCTCTCTATGGAACAACGTGTCAGGCGCGGTTCGGATTCCCCGGTGTTGGACCAAAAGGTGCGGATCAGACGGTCAGTCTCATCACCGGCCGGTCGTGGTTCCTCCGGAAGATCTCGACGAAGCCGTGTTCGGTGAACATCCCGATCGTCCCCGTGAAGTAGTCGACCACCGAGGCTCGCTCACCATCGACCGGGTAAGCCTCGATGACTTTGGCTCCCCGGCTCTTGGCGTACTCGATGGCTGCGGTGGCCAGTACCTGTGCCACGCCTCGCCTTCTATGACCCGGTTTGACCACGAAACAGTTGATCGACCAGGCGTCTATGTCGTCGACCGGCTTGATCAACCGTGAGCGTCCGATGGTGGGGAACAACTCGTTGGGCCCGACCTGGACCCATCCGACCGGATCCGGGTCGAGGTAGCCGATCAGACCCGGCGGAGGGCCGTCGGCAGTGACCTCGGCGAAGCGATCCCGGTTGTCGCGGTTGTCGGGGAACCCGCCGTCGGGGCGACGCCAATGCATGCAGAAGCACCTCCTGGCCACCCCACGCTCCCCGAAGACCGCTTCGACGTCGGCGAAGCGGTCCGGGGTGAGCGGATGGCAGATGAGCTTTCCTGAGTCTGTGACCCCGGTCCATGACCAGCCCATCAGGCTCCCTTCTTCTCCTGACCTTCCATGCGGACGCCAAAGTCCCATTCGATGACCTGGCAGTCGGGGCGAGGAGAAGGAGCGGTTGGAGTCTCGGCCAGGGCTCGGATGGTTTGCTGTCGTTGGATCGAGCGTCGCTGCCGTTCTTCGTTCATCCGTTGGATCTCTTCGTACCCGAGAGAGGTGATGACCATTTCTTCCTTCCGTATCTGTCTGATACCTTAAGACAGATACCGGACAGGATCTGTCCGCATATTCGTCGAGGATTGGACTGCCATGGACACCGCCGAGCGGCTGCTCAAACTGCTGGGATTGCTCCAGGGTCGTATCGACTGGACCGCCGACGAGTTGTCCCGTCGTCTCGAGGTGACCACCCGGACGGTGCGGAGGGACATCACCCGTCTGCGCGACCTCGGCTACCCGGTGGAAGCGGTGGCCGGCCCCGGTGGGGGATACCGTCTCGGGGCGGGTGGCAAGCTGCCCCCGTTGTTACTCGACGACGACGAGGCGCTTGCCGTGGCTCTGGGGCTGCGAGTTGCGGTCTCGTCTTCGGTGGCGGGTCTGGAGGAGGCGTCGCTGTCGGCGATGTCCAAGCTGGAGCACGTCCTCCCTCCACGTCTCAGAAAGAGTCTCGAGGACTTCTCCGAGGCGACCGTCTCGGTTCCCGGTGTGGCCTCGGCGACGGTCGATCCCGTGGTCCTGGGGGCGGCATCGTCGGCCACCAGGGAGCGCCAACGTCTCCGCTTCTCTTATGTGGACGGGCGAGGTCGGGTGTCGGAGCGTCATGTCGAGCCGCTCCGTCTGGTCCACACCGGACGACGCTGGTATCTGGTCGCATTCGACATGGACCGGGACGACTGGAGGACCTTCCGCCTCGATCGGGTTTCCGAGGCCCGGGCCACCGGGATGAGATCGGCGCGGAGACCGGCACCGGACCCGGTCGAGCTGGTCCACCGGGGGATCGCCGTCGAGTCCTGGGATCATCGGGCCCGGGTGACCCTGGAATGTCCCATCGAGACGGCACAGCGTCTGGTTCCGGCCACGGTCGGCGCGTTGGAGCCGATGAGAGGGACGAGATGCCGCCTGGTCATCGGCGCCGACGATCTCGGCTGGCTGGCCCGTTACCTCCTCAGTCTCCCGGTCCCTTTCAAGGTCGAGGAGCCGGTGGAGCTTCGTGAGGAGCTGGCCAAAGTCGGACAACAGCTCGTCGGGGACTACCCGTGACCGGGGATTCCCCTTCGCCTTCGAACGTACCGTGGCGTGCGATCAACTGCGAGTCTTCGGTTTTGCGGGGAGGCCCTTCGGCTCGACTCGTCCGCCCCTACTTGGCCTGGGATCCCTCAGTCACCTCGCTCTTGTGGGCCGCGAAGGCAGCGAGAACCTCCTCCTTCTCCTGCTGGGGCACGCCGACGAAGTCAAGGGTGCGCCCAAGCTCGGCCGCTACCTCGTCGAATTCCTCGGGCGAGATTCGGAGCTCGCGATGTGCTTCCTCTAGGCCGAGAGGCGTCATCCCTGGCTTTGTGCCCGTATATTCGAAAGGTCCACCCGCGACGTTGCAGACCCACAGAGTTCTCATGAATTTCAAGCCCGGCAGTCTGTCCAGTTGGTCTGTGTGCCACTCGCGCAGGGCAGGGTTCGTTGAGGCCTGGCCAACAATGGGATTCTTGACGACCTCATCACTGAAGTGGTCGATCACCGCGGCGATGGCAAAAACGCCGCCGAGCCTGTCGTAGAGGGTCTTCTCTGCCATGGGTGCTCCTCCCGTCGTCATTCGCCGACTCGTGTATGGTCCAATACGTACCGTCCCATTCCATCGGTTCTCCAAAAGTGGTCCCTTCCGATCACGGACCATGCCGCCAGTAACACGACTCCGCGGGACGTGAACCAGGGGCCGGTGACAGGTCGACTCACCGAAGACTTCGATCTGACCCACGACCGGCGGGTGTGTCTAAATCAGAACGCCCCCTCCGCTGAACATTGCCGTATGGGCGCCGAAGTGGGCCCTCGTGACAGCGCCGAGCGCCGGGGCCGAATTCGTTGCGAGCTCGGTAGGGCGTGATCGGGCGGCCAAGCCGACTGAGTCGGGGTGTTCGGTGTGAGCCGACCCATCGAGATCAAACGACAGCTGGCACGCATTACAGCAACCCCGGCGGCCGAGTAAAATGGCGGCTCCCGTATGGGGCTGTAGCTCAGCCTGGCAGAGCACTTGACTGGCAGTCAAGGGGTCAGGGGTTCAAATCCCCTCAGCTCCACTCCCGAAAACTACCTTTGACCTGGTGGTGCGCGCCTTCCGCTAATTGTCGTCCAGACGTCAGTTCCGCCAAGAGTCCGCGAAAAGTCCGCGGGAGTCCGCGGGACGTGGTTAGTCGCACCCTCTCGCGCATAGACGCGCGATGGACTCCCCAGGAAGTTCTCCGCCTCGATAGTCAAGGATTCTGAGCCGGTCATCGTGACAGTGACCCCTCCGCCTCCGTCG
Source organism: uncultured Acidimicrobiaceae bacterium (assembly GCA_964479135.1). Classification (GTDB taxonomy): domain Bacteria; phylum Actinomycetota; class Acidimicrobiia; order Spongiisociales; family ZC4RG35; genus ZC4RG35. Next base: position 272 of record CAYZKF010000039.1, on the reverse strand, counting down.
ATGACCGTCTCGGAAACCCCTGCACATCTCCCTGAATCCGATGTCAGGTTTCCCGAGCCTCGAACGCCGATGATGCTCGAGCAGCCAGCGAGGGCCACTACTCGTTGCCCGATCCACAAGTGGGGAGTGTGGAGCGGCCGCCTGGAACGGAAGCCGACCAGCGGAAGGGCGCTTCGTTCGCTCAAACCTGAGACCGGTGGGAGACGCGATACGGTGGAGGGAGGGGGCGAGGCTGCCCAGACCCGGACTCCGGGGCAGACTGCCGCCAGATA
>CAYZKF010000038.1:0-11531 GCA_964479135.1 uncultured Acidimicrobiaceae bacterium | reverse complement strand
GGCCCCATCCCCTCGGTGAGCCTCTCCACCACCCGACGCATCCGCTCTTCGTATTTGCCTGCGTTCTGGTCTGGGTCGGAGCCCATGATGTCCTCGACCTTGACGATGCCCCGTTGCGAGATAAACGGGAGCATCGCAACCCGGACGCCCACCTCTTCGATCAACATCGAGCCGCCCTGGTCAGGGCTGCGTGGGGCACCAAGTGCGATCACCCGGTTCTTGTCGAGGAGGGGAGCGACTGCGTCGATTCGCACCGGGTTGTCGTGGTTCCCGGCAACCACCACCACCGGGGCCACTTCCGCCAGATCGAGGAGGCCACGCCACACGATCTCCTCGGCGACCGGTGTCGGCGACCCGCTGTCGAAGAGGTCTCCGGCGACGACGGTCAGGTCGACCCGGTGCTCGGAGGCCAGGTTGACGATCTCGTCGAGGACAGCCCGGTGTTCCCCGGAGCGGTCACGGCCCCGCAACCGCCGTCCCACATGCCAGTCAGAGGTGTGGAGGATCTTCATCACAGGTCCTGGAATGGATTGTCGGGACCGTGGTCCCCGGCCGGTCTCACTGCCTCTGAGGGACGGGTCGCCCAGGCCGGGAAAGGAAACTCGACGACCAGGGGGACGGGGATCTCCGGCTGGTTGACCAGCATCGTCCCCGGTTTGAGGATGGTGGCCCGCTGACGGTGGGCGCCGGGGAGGAATCCGTACTCCTCGCGGGAGGCTTCGGCGGAGTCGAGCCGGCCGACCACCCGGATCGAAGAGTTGGCGATGACCCGTCGCTCGACCTCGGAAGCGGTCTGTTGCGCCCCGATCAGGATCACCCCGAGGGATCGGCCCCGTTCGGCGATGTCGAGGAGCAGCTCCTTGATCGGGCTGTAACCGTCACGGGGGGCGTATTTGTTGAGCTCGTCGAGCACCACCAGGAGCATCTCGGCGGTCTGGCCCGCCGCCTCCTTGTCCTCGAAGGCCCGCTTCAAGGTGACGCCGACCACAAACCGCTTCGCCCGATCGTTGAGGTTGTGGATGTCGACCACCGTCACCTGGGATTCCAGCTTGATGGTGTGACGTTCGGGGTCGGCGACATCGGAGCGGATGAGACGCTCGACATGGCGGACCGCCCCTTGGAGACGCCGGACGAAGGCATTGATGGTCCCGGTCCCCATCGCCGGGCCCGCCCACCGGTAGCGGTCGTCTTCCGACTGGACACGTTCGGCGACCAGGTCCGCCAGGTCGCGGAAGGTGCTCACGGTGACACCTTCGATGACCACCGCCCCGGTCTCGGTGGCCTGTGCCATCCGCAGATTGGCCATCACGTTGTAGACCACGGTGGTGTACTGCGCCCGGTCGTCTTCGGCGTCGGCGAAGAGGAAAGGCAGGAGGTCGTCGTGACAGAACCTCTCCAGGGTCCAGAAGAACGAGGTGACATCGGACCGGGAGTTGACGTCGGCGGTGGCATTGGGGTCACCCATCCGGGGAGGGGCGAAGGTGGCCACCGACTGGAAAGGTGTGGCAGGCAGCCCCAGCTTCCGGTATCGGGCAAGCTCCTCGTCGCCGAGCCGGTTGTTGGCCCGGTCGAGGTGGAGCAAATCTTCGCCCTTGACGTTGAAGATCAGGCTCTTGGTGTTGACCGCGGCATTTCCCAGGACCCCGGAGGTGAACAACGAATGGAGGAGGAAGGTGGCATAACTGGTTTTGGTGGCCACACCGGAGATCCCCGAGATGTTGACATGTGCTCCCCGCTCTCCGTTGAGGAACTCGAGGTTGACCCACAACGGCTCACCGGTCCGGGACAGTCCGACAGGAAGACGTTTGTCCATTCGGTCGAAGAACAGGGCCCGGTCGCGCTGTTCCCCGTGGGCGATCATCACCGGCTGGCCGGGTCGTGGGGGGACGAACACCTCGGGCTCGAATCTGGTGGCGGACACCTGGGCCGCCTCGGTTACCTCGGCGGGAAGGACCCCGTCCTCGATGAGGAAGACATCGGAGTCGAAGCGGGCGCCTTCGTGACGCGCCACCACCTGGCTCACCGTCCCGTAGATCCTGACCAGCTCGCCGTCGGGAAGGGCCCGCTCCAGGGATACCACGTCGTCCAGCTGGAGGTAGTGCCCGTCGGCCACCCCCACCCAGAACTCGAGCGGGGTGGCATCTTTGGTCCCGAGGACCCGGCCCACCATGTCCTCAATCACTTTGTTCTCATCCCTTGGCGAGAGTAGACAGCGGTAGTGACAGATTCGATGACCGTATGAGCCTTGTGGTCTTCCCCTTCAAGGAGGAGGATCTGGCGGTGGTCCGGGCCAACCTGAAGACCGCCGCCGGTCATTCCCGTGTCGACGAGGTCTGGGCGGTCGCCGCCTCCGACGGACCGGCGATGACTTCGGTGAAGACGATCTCCACAAAACTCGAGCCAGAGTTCGACGTCCCGGTTCGGGTTTTCGCTCAGGATCGGATCGGCGGGTACCGCCCGGGGAAAGGGGACGGCCTCAACACCGCCATCCGCAGGGCCGCGGCTTCGGGGTTCGACCGGGTCCACTTCTACGACGCCGACATCACCAACTTCGACGATGATTGGATCGAGAGCGCCGAGCAGACCGCCGACCAGGGGTACGACATCATCCGGCATCGATTCCCCCGGGCGGCCACCGACGCCATGATCACCTGGATGGTGACCCGGCCCGCATTGGCGATGTTCTTCCCCGGGACCTCATTGCCTCGCCTCGGCCAGCCCCTGGGCGGGGAGATGCTGCTCAGCGGGAAGGCGGTCAGTCGGCTCGCCGGCGACGACCTGGTCACTCAACGCTCCGATTGGGGAATCGACACCATGCTCACCTACGCCACGGTGGTGATGGGTCTCCCCTTCTATGAACACCACGTCGCCGCGGGGAAACGTCACGCTCTCTACGGATCGCTCGACGAGATCAGGGTGATGATGGTGGAGTGTCTCGACGCGGTCCGCTCGCTTCGGGGCCGACCCGCCCCCGAGAGCGGAATCGACTCCGACCCGCAGGCGCCGGTGCCCGACGATCTCAAGAGGACGGTGGGCTACGACATCGAGCGCACCATGAAACTGCTCACCGGGGAGTGGACCGACGGGGAGATCGATCTGGCTCGCAGCCACCCTCGAGCCGACGATGCCCTCCGCAATCTGGAGAGCCCGTGGTTCGATTTCATGGACGCCACCGTCTGGGGCGAGACCCTGCGATGGCTCCTCGATGGCTTCCGCCTAGGGCACCCCGCCTGGGAGGGTCTCGCCTTCCGTCTGTGGCTGATGCGTGTGTTGGCCTACACCACCAATCAGGCGACCCGGGGTTATGACCACGCGATTCAATACCTCGAGGCAACGATCCGCCAATACGAGGACGAAGCCGACCACCATGAATCGCCATGAGCATGGTCCTGGTGGTCTTCTTTGGTGTCCTCGGTGGTTTGGCCGGAGCGTTGCAGTCGCAGTTCCTCGGGTTCATGGAGAACCGGGTGGGGACACTGACCAGCACCTTCATCACCTACGGGGGTGGTGGGCTGGCCATTGGCCTCTTGATGCTCGCCCTTGGCGGCGGCAAGTGGGCGGCGTTGAGAGAGGTGCCCTGGTGGGCATTCACCGCCGGGCTGATGGGTCTGGTGGTTGTCGCCACCCTGGGGATCACGGTGTCACGTCTCGGTCTGGGAGCGGGGATAACCCTGTTCACCGGGGCCACCCTCACTTTGGCAGCGACCATCGACCACTTCGGATGGTTCTCCTCGGCGAACAGCCTCGACCCTCGCCGCCTCGCCGGCATGGCCATGGTGATCTTCGGAACCTGGCTGGTGGTCGGCGGCACCAACACCACCGGGTAGACCCACAGTCGGACGGCTTTACCGACCGAGTCCGGAAGAGCGTCTATGGCGGCTGCCGAACAGCCACATGGCCCAAATCCCGAGTAGCGAAGCTCCACCCAACAACAGAGGTCGGTTCGAGGGGTCCACGACCACGAAACCGACATTGGCCGGATACTCATGATGCGATGCATATTCCGGGTCGAAGCTTGCGGTTGGGAAGGGAACCACCACCCAGGACCCTGGACCATCGACTTCGACTCGACCCTGATACCACCCGCGGCCATCAACCCACCCGAGATCTACCGGCAAGGAGTTGCCGTGAACGACCGGGCGTCCTCGATCATCAAGATCGCCAGCCGGATACACGGCCAGCAAGCCGTCGAGACCAGCCTGGGGAATCCCATCCGACAACATCGAGTCCTGGGACTGGAACCACACACGGACATCCAACAAGGTCAAGTTCTGAGACGGGAACCACACACGGATCAGTGCCTCTCCCCCCGAGACCGTGACATCGACCTCGAATCGTGGGAGCTTGGCTGAGGCAGGAACGACGCCGACAACCAAGAATGCCACTGTGCATGCCAGGGTTGCGACTGCCTGTCGGATCACTTTCTACTCCACGTCCTGCTCGAACTACACCGCCAACGACGCTCCGGTTCCCTCTACGCGAATGGAACGAGAGCACTGTCGGCGGCACCAACACCACGGGTTGAATCAGCAGTCTGTAGTCGAGCTCGGGGAGTCGAGGTTTAGCGCCGTTTCGTGACCTTGGACCCTGGTAGCGACTCTCTCCCGGCATGACCATGGGGGCGTCAAACCGTGGCATATCGAAAGGAGCCCTGGAAATGACGGACACCGCAACTCGCCACGTTGAGGTTGAAGTGCGTGGCCGGCCCCGTGCCGTCGTCGTCACCTGCATATTGCTGGCGGTACTCGGAGTCGGCGCAGTCGGCGGTGGCGGGGCCATGGTCCTCGGAATCGGTGGCGAGAGCATGTTGCCCGAGGAGTACCTCGACCTCCTCCCCCTGGTCAGCAATTGGGTGGTCCCCGGGCTGGTGCTTGCCATCGGGTTCGGGATCGGCTCGCTGATCACCCTCTACGGGATGCTCAACCGACCCAATTGGAAGTGGCTCCACGGTTTGGAGAAGCGCACCGGCCATCATTGGTCATGGGTTGCCACCATCGCCATCGGTGTCGGTCAGGTTGTCTGGATCCTGATCGAGCTGGCCACCATCCCCTTCTCGGTGTTGATGCCGATCTTCGGTGTGATCGGTCTCGCCCTGGCCTTGCTCCCCAGCCTGACTTCGGTGAAGGAGTACCTCCGGACCAGCTGACCCTACCGATCGCCGAGAAGCTTCCACGCTCCGGGCAGGAGGATTCCGGCGGCAGCCGCCTTGATCAGGTCACCGAGGAGGAAAGGAGCCACACCCTTTTCCACGGCCTCGGAGACCGGCCACCCGGTAGCCGACATCAGCACGGCGACACCGAACAGATAGATGACCACCGAGCCGGCGACAAAGGCGGTGAACATGGTGGGGAAGGCACGGTCGTGACCAGCCTCGGCCATCCAGCCGACCAGGGCCGCGGCGAAGAGGAACCCGACCAGGTACCCACCGGTGGCACCGGTGATCACAGCCCATCCGCCACTCGCCTCGCTGAACACCGGAGCGCCCAGGATCCCGACCAGCAGATAGAGCCCCTGACCGGCTGCGCCGAGACGCCAGCCCAGTGCGGCCCCGGTCAACAGGACGGCGAAGGTCTGGCCGGTGATCGGGACCGGAGTGAAGGGGAGGACGATCCGCCACTGGGCTGCGAGCGCGGTAAGTGCGGCCGCACCGACCACCAGCACCACCGAGATCACCCGGGATTGTCGGAAGACCCTCCGACTGAGCACAACTGTTGTCATGTCACCTCACTCCTCTTCTCGGTTCAGACCTCGACAGAGGCCCGGAAGTTAGCCCCTATCCCAGGGCGATGAGCGCCAGAGCGACCAGGCTGAGAACCAGACCGACCAACTGACGCAGCCGAAGATGTTCCCGGTTGATCAGCCGGGCCATCGCCACCGTCACCGCCGGGTACAACGACGCCGTGATCGAAACCAGGGCGAGCGAACCTGCCCGTAGGCCGAGGAGAAGGGCGATGTTGCCACCAACGTCGAGCAGCCCGTTGGCCGCTACCAAAGCCTTGGGCACCGACCTCACCCTTCGCAGGCTCCACACCCCACCGAAGGCGAGAACCAGCATGACCCCCATGGTTGCTGCCCGTGCCGGGATCAGGGGTATCAGGTTCGAGGCCTCGGTGGTCCGGCTGATCAAGACGGTGTAGGTGCCGAACCCGACCCCGGCGGCGAGGCCGTATCCCAGACCGGCGAGGGCCACCTCGCCACGATCGGCCACCCAGGAGCAGAGGAGGATGGAAGGCACCGCCAGGACCACCCCAGCCCAGGCCACCACCGAAGGCCGCTCGCCCAGCACCACAGCCACTACTACCGGGATGACTCCTCCGAAGGCCGCTGCCGCCGGGGCGACCGCGGCCACCTTTCCCCGGGCCAATCCGGCAAAAAGGGTGACCAACCCGAGTGCCCCACAGGTCCCGGCGAGGGCGCCGAGCCACCAGTCAGACGATGACGGTTCACCACCGATGACCAGGGCGGCAATCGTGATGAAGGGGAAGGCGATGATTCCCGAGCCGAGGACGATTGCTCCCGCCGGGGCCCGTTTCGATGCCTCCCCACCGATGAAGTCGGCGACGCCATAGAGCAGGGAGCTCAACCCCCCGAGCATCACGCCCACTATGAAGAGACTCCGGAAGCTCCTTTTCGGGTTAGCTCTTCCCTGATCGAGGAGGCTGCCGACTCCAGATCCCGCTTCTCCACCGAGACGGCGGCGTTGGCAAAGTCGAGGTCGCCGACCCCATCGATGGGCACCAGATGGACATGGAGATGGGGGTCTTCGAGCCCGGCGATCATCAACCCCACCTTGGCCGGCCGGTAGACGGCGTGGATTGCCCTGCCGATCTCCGAGGCCACCGCCATCAGATAGTCACCAGGTCTGCCGGGCAGTCCAGCAAATGGTCGGTCTCCTCGCGGGGCACCACCAGGACATGGCCGGGCCGGAGTGGGTTGATCGACATGAAGGCGACACAGCGGTGGTCTCTCCACACGAAGGTGCCCGGCAGGTCGCCCTCGATGATCCGGGTGAAGATGGTCGGCATCGTCGCCAGGTTATCCGGCGATCAGTCCCGGACCGCCACCACCTTCAACAACGACTCGGTGGTGGCCACATACATCTCACCTCGTCCATCGACACCGAACCCGACGACACGCCCCGGCACGCTGACCTGGTCGGTCCAGTCCGTCTCGTCGTTCAACCCGCCGTCGTAACGGAAGCTACGCAGGTATCCGCCGCAGTAGTCGGAGTAGAAGTAGTGACCGACGAGCTCGGGGATGTCCGACCCCCGGTACACCGGCCCCCCGGTGATCGAGCAGGTGCCGGCGTCGCCATGTCTCACCTCGACCACCGGGAGAACCAGCCCGGTGGTGTCACACATCCTCGACCGGAAACAGCCAAAACCTTCGGTGATCGGCCAGCCATAGTTCAATCCCGGCTCGAGGCGGGCCACCGACACCTCTTCGAAACTGTTCTGCCCGACGTCGGCGATGTAGATCAGATCCTGGTCGAGCCAGAACCGCCAAGGGTTGCGCAGCCCCATCGCGTACAAGGTGGGGTCGGGATCGTCGCCGTCGACATCGAGCGACACCAGACCACCCAAGAGGCTGTCGGGGTTCTGTCCGTTCCCGAAAACGTCGTTGGCCCCTCCCCCATCCCCGAGTCCGACATAGAGGGATCCGTCCGGACCGAACTGGATCATTCCGCCGTTGTGGTTGCCGGCAGGTTGGGACAATCTGAGCAGGATCCGTTCGCTGTCCCGGTCGACGGTGTGCGGGTCGGTGAAGGAGTACTCGGCTACCACGGTGTCGCCATTGTTCGCCGAGTAGTGGAGGAACAGCCGGGTCGGGTCGTTCGGATGGAGCGTCAACGACAACAAACCCTGCTCCCCCTGGTTGCGGACCCTGCCCGAGATGTCGAGCACCGGAGAAGACTCGACGACCCCCTCCTCGAACAACCACACGCGGCCGTCTTTGGTGATCAGATATGAGGTTTCACTCCCGGGAGCCGCGGTCATCTGTATGGGGAAGTCGATGTTGTCGATCAGTTGATATGCCAGAGATCGGAAGGGCGGCAACGTCGTGGTGGTCGTGCCCGGCTCGGTGGTCGAGGGGTCAGGGGAAGTGGTCGTCGCTACCGGGACGGTGGTCGAGACCGGGATGGTGGTCACCGACTCGGCCTCCTGGGTGCAGGCGGCAAGGGCGAGCAGCAGGGCCGGGAGGCAGCGTCGCATCGGGACAGGTTATGCCCGATGCTCCTGTAAAGACCACGGGAGGCTTTGCGTTAGTTTGGGGTGGATTGAGCAAACTCGTCGCTCCGACGGTCGTCGTCACCCTCCTCGCCGGATGTGCCTCCACCTCGGGCCCGGTGGTCACCTCTCCGATCATCGAGGCCACCGTGGTCGCGGTCTTCGACGGAGACTCCATCCTCGTCGAATACGGGAAAGGCCGGCTCGAGGTGCGTCTCGACGGGGTCAACGCTCCCGAGACCGAGGAGTGTTACCACCGCGAGGCCACCGATTACCTCGTCACCAACCTCGACGGCCGACAGGTGAGCCTCGAGGTGACCGGGATCGACCAGTTCGGCCGGACCCTGGCCCATGTCCACCAGGGTGAAACCCATGTCAACCTCGAACTGGTGTCCCGCGGTCTGGCCGTGGCCACCACACCCCGCAATGGAGGGCTGGCGACCCTGGTCGAAACCGAAGAGGCCGCGGCCGCGTCGGGTCGGGGGCTGTGGGGACCCGAGTCATGCGGGGTCGGGCCCATCCCCCTGATCGTCATCGACTTCGAGCGTTCGGTGGTCAACCCACCGGGGCCTGATCACCAGGTCCTCGATCAGGAGATTGTGGTGTTGGCCAACCCCGGGGCCACCGAGGTCGACCTGACCGGCTGGACCCTCCGCGACGAGTCCTCACGACACCGCTTCCGTTTCGCCGAAGGCACCAAACTGGGCTCCGGAGAGCGCCTCACCGTGACCAGCGCCGACCCGGGATGGTCGCCGGGTGACAGTCCGGTGTGGAACAACGACGGGGACCTCATTCTGGTCCTCGACCAAGAGGGGAGGGTGGTGGCCAGATTCCGCTACTAGGCGGCCGAGTAGGGTTAGAGCTCACCAAGAGAAGGGACCGATTCAATGGGATTGATCGACACGCTGAAGGGCTGGTTCGGAACCGCGAAAGAAGGGGCGTCCGAAGCCGCTGAGAAGGCTGCCCCCTATCTGGAGAAGGCCAAAGAGGCCGCATCCGACGCTGCGGAGAAGGCAGCACCTTACGTGGACAAGGCCGTCGAGAAAGCCAAGGAGACCGCCTCCGAGGTCTCGGAGAAGGCAGCCCCCTATGTGGAAAAAGCCAAAGACGCCGCCAGCGATGCCTTCGAGAGTGTGAAGGAACGAGTTCAGGGAGGCGCCCACTCGGTCAAGGAAACCTCCGAGGATGCCGCCGAGCAGGTCTCCGATATCGCCGACGAGACGACGGAAGCCGTTGGGGAGGAGATCGAGGAGGTCTGACCTCCCGACGATCTCCAAACTCGATGTCCGAACGTGTCTCCGATCGTCTGACCCGTCTGCCCGGTTCGGCGACACTCGCCATGAGCGCTCGCGCCCGGGAGATGCGTGCCGCCGGCCGGGAGGTGATCTCCTTCGCGGCCGGAGAGCCCGACTTCCCCACCCCCGAGCACATCTTGGCCGCGACCGCCCGGGCGATTCACGATCCGGCCAACCACCACTACACCGCCAACCAGGGTTTGCTCCCCCTCCGCCAGGCGATAGCCGACAACACCCACCGTTACTCGGGAATGCCCACCGACCCCGAACAAGTGCTGGTCACCAACGGAGCCAAACAGGCCATCCTCAACGTATGTGCAGCTCTCCTCGATCCGGACGATGAGGTGCTGGTCCCGGCACCTTATTGGGTGACCTACCCGGCCTCGGTCACCCTCACCGGGGCTCAGCCGATCCCGGTGCCGACCGACGCCGGGACCGGCTTCAAGGTGTCGGTTGATGATCTGGAGAAGCTGCGAACCCCGGCGACAAAAGCGATGATCCTGGTCTCGCCGTCCAATCCGACCGGGTCGGTGTACGACGCCGCCGAAATGGAGGCATTGGCCCGCTGGGCTGTCGACACCGGTGTCTGGGTTGTCGCCGACGAGATCTACCAGCGTCTCGCCTACGGCCTCGAGGTAGCCCCATCGGTAGCCGGGGGAAGCACCGAGTTGGGGCGTCTCGTGCTGATCAACGGGGTGGCCAAGAGTTATGCGATGACCGGCTGGAGGGTAGGTTGGGCAGTCGGCCCAGATGACGTCATCGCCGCCGCCTCGCGCTACCAGTCCCACGCCACGGGGAATGTGGCCAACCTGTCACAACAGGCTGCCTTGGCGGCGCTGACCGGTCCTCAGGATGCGGTGGAGGAGATGCGGGAGGCTTTCGATCGTCGTCGGAAGCTGATGTACGCCGGTGTCTCCGCGATCGAAGGCTTCCGTTGTCAGGAACCGAATGGAGCCTTCTACGTCTTCCCCGATGTCACCGATCTCCTCGGGGGTCGACATCCGACGTCGGAATCCCTGGCCACCGCCATCCTCGAGGAGGCGGGTGTGGCGACGGTCGCCGGGGAGTCGTTCGGGGCGCCCGGCTTTCTTCGCTTCTCCTACGCCTTGGGTGAGGATGACATCGAGCGAGGCCTCGACCGGGTTTCCGACTTCATCTCTACCCTGTAACAGCCCGTTGTCCGGTCCCCTCCGGGCCGGGTTTACACTCGCCGACGATGGACCGAGGGACAACGGCACGGGCCATGATGCTGGTCGAGCCCCGTCACTTCGCCGACACCATCGTCGAGGCGACCGGGAGCGAACACGGCGGCTGGCTCGCCGTGGAAGCCACCGGAGTGTCGGGCAACGACGTCCAGGTGTGGAAAGGCGAGGCCAAGGACATCGTCTACCCGTTGGTCCCCGGTCATGAAGTGGTGGGGAGAGTGGCCGTGCAGGGCCCGAACGTCCCCTTTCCCGTGGGCACCCGTGTGGTGGTCGAGCCCCGCATCCGCTGTGGCATCTGCACACGTTGCCGTCAGAACCTGGCTACCTGTGTCAGCCGCAAGCCCTCCAACTCCTACGGGATGATCCCGTCGATCGAGCCGCCAGGGTTGTGGGGTGGGCTCGCCGAGATGCTCTACCTCGACCCCAACTCTCGTCTCCACCCGGTCACCGACGACGTGCCTGCCGAGGTGGCCACCTTTGTCCACCCTCTGGCATCAGGTCACACCTGGGCGGTGGAGCTGCCCGCCCTGCAGCAGGGGGAAGGGGTCCTGATCCTCGGACCGGGGCCACGGGGGCTTGCCTGTCTGATCGCCGCCAAGGCAGCCGGGGCCGGATGGGTCGGGATCACCGGGCTGTCCCATGACCGCGACCGTCTCGAGTTGGCACTGAGACTGGGAGCCGATCTGGCCATCGACGCCGAACACACCGACCTGGCCGGGGAGATCGCCGGTGCATTGGGCCGACGACCGGACGTGGTGGTCGATGTCACCTCGGATGACCCCGAGGCGGTGTTCACCGCCCTC